>JALSHW010000161.1 GCA_026982035.1 Phycisphaerales bacterium
AAGGATGTGTTTTTGAAGGACATTTGGCCTACGAACCAAGAGGTTTCTGAGGCGGTGGCCTCATGCGTGACGACTGAGCAGTTTGTCGAGAAGTACAGCGCGGTGTATACGGAGAATGAGCAATGGAATAGTGTGCCGGCCGCCCAGAGTGCTTTGTTTCCTTGGGAGGACAAGAGTACTTATATTCAGAACCCGCCTTTCTTTGAGGGGATGACTGAGGACGCGCCTGGGTTTAGTAAGATCGCGGATGCTCGGGTGTTGTGTTTGCTTGGGGATTCGGTGACGACGGATCACATTTCGCCTGCGGGCCGGATTGAGCCGGAGACGCCGGCGGGGCGGTATTTGATTGGGCAGGGCGTTGCGGTGAGCAATTTCAACTCGTTTGGATCACGACGGGGCAACGATCGTGTGATGACACGGGGCACCTTTGCCAATGTGCGGGTAAAGAACCGAATCGCGGCGGAGAATGGCAAGCAACCCGAGGGTGGATGGACGCGGAACTTTACCAAGGGGAACGATCTTGCGTCGGCGCCCGTTGAATACATCTACGACGCGGCGATGGATTACAAAGCGGCGGGGACGACTTTGGTTGTGATTGCGGGGAAGGATTATGGGATGGGATCATCGCGTGACTGGGCGGCGAAGGGGACGCTGTTGCTTGGGGTCAAGGCCGTGATTGCGGAGAGTTTTGAGCGGATTCATCGGAGTAATCTTGTGTTTATGGGGGTGTTGCCGGTTGTGTTCAAAGATGGGCAGAGTGCGGAATCGCTTGGAATCAAGGGTGATGAGGTGTTTGATGTGTTGATGCCTGCGGATTTGTCGCCTCGGTGTGATGTGCCTGTGAAGGCGACGCGTCCTGATGGGAGTTCATTTGAGTTTGTGACGATGTGCCGGGTGGATACGCCTGTGGAGATTGAGTATTTTCGGAATGGTGGGATTTTGCATACGGTGATTCGGAAGAAGTTGAATGAGGCCAAGCAGTTGGTGTGAGGAAGGCAATGCGCAGCTTAAGCAGGGGCGTTGATCGCCAAGACCTGCTCAAACCCGATGAAGACATCGGGCGTGAGCAGGGCACCCGGCAAACAGTTGGTAGTTGGCTTGGTAATTTAATCTGTCAGCTCCGTATGACCCGCATTGAAGCGGGTTTTTTTGTATGCTGGGAGTGTCAAGTGATATGTGAACAAGGAGCGAGCAATGATTCGGAGACTGGTCTTTTTGGTTTGTATGGGGAGTGTATTGTTGGGGGGGTGCGGGGTGTGGCCTCGGCCAAATGTTGAGTTGCTTGAGGGGTCGGATGGGATCGTCGAGAGCCGGTTTGTTCATGGGATGGCGATCATTCGTGCTTCGATCAATGGGCATGAGCCGGGATGGTTTTTGTTTGATACGGGGGCGAATATGGATATGTTGACGGTTGAGGCGGCGGAGAAGTTTGGGCTGGAGACGGATAGGTCGGCCCATGTCAGTGGGTCGAGTGGGCAGAAGAAAAAAATTAAGATGACCATCGTGGATCGGGTGGAGTTTGGGCCTGTCACGAAGAGAAATATGATTTATATCATTGTTGATATGCCTTCTTTCAATGAGTTCCTCGGTGAGGATATTGATGGAATCATCGGGGCGCGAGGGCTGGAATGGTTCACGATTGATCTGGATTTTCCGAATCGCAAGGTTGCGATCACCAATGAGCGATTGGATCCGGATGACCCATCAGTGATCGAGTTTACGCGGAGAAGGAATCGATTGGTGTATGTCCCTTTGGATGTTCTCGGTGCGGGGGTCAAGGGGCGGTCGAGGGAGTTCTCTGCGATGCTTGATTCGGGGGCGTATGACGGGCTCTCTCTGGATACCCAGACAGCCAAACGAGTGAGTCGGTACGAGAATGCCAACGGTCGGAAGCCATCGATAGGGGTTCATGGGATTCAAGAGTACCACCCCATGGCGGAACTTGTGGGCGGGCTGGTTCTTGGCAATACGACGATTGATGGGGCACTGGCGGGGGTTGATCAATCGAAAAACAAGATCGGGGTTGGAATCATGCGGAACTTTCGTGTACGGATTGATGGGGCCTCGGGGTTGGTCTCGTTTGAACGCAGCGATGGGGCCAAGCGGTTGTACGGGACGGAGACATTTGGAATATCAAAGTTGTGGAGGTTTGATGGGTACCGGATCCACCAGATCAGGGAAGGGTCTGTGGCGGATTTGATGGGGCTCTCGGCGTTTGATCAGGTGGTGGCGATTGACGGGAAAGCACCTACGGTGCTTGTCGATCACACTTCATTCTGGACGGTCGCTGCGGATGCAACGACGGTGACGGTTCGGGTGGTGCGTGAGGCGGATGATTCGGAGGTGGATGTGGTGCTGCCGTTGGATTGGGCTACGGTGAAGATCGAGCGGCGGGAGAAAATCAATTCGACGCATAAGAAGGTGACCGGGACGATTGAGATTGAGGATGGGGAAAAGCGTGTTGGGAAGATTGAGTTTGTGCAATAAGTAGGAAGAGAAGACACAGGCGGGACGCCTGTGCCACGGGGGGCGGGGGACAAGAAAAGACCGCTTCCTTACGGTCGCGGCTCGTTGAAGATTGGGATTGAAGAATGCTTTAGGTGCTTTGGGGTTTTTCTTTGGGAATTTCGATGCCGAGTTTGGTTGCGATGCGTTGGCCATAGTCGGGGTCGGCGCGGAAGAAGTGGCAGAGTTGGAGCATTTGGACTTCTTTGCGGGCGTCACCCAATGCGCCTGCGATGCGGGTTGTTAGGCGGTCTTTTTCGGCGTCGTCGAAGAGGCGGTAGAGGTTGCCGGGTTGGGTGTAGTCGTCGTGATCAACCGTTGAGTCGTAGCGGTCGACGATGGTGTTGCCCAGGTCCCATGTTGGGTCGTGGAACTGTTCGTCGGGGAGGGCGGCGTCTGGGCGGGTTGAGGGCCAGTAGTTGGTGGATGAGCCGTAGGTTTGGGCGGTGGCGCCTTGGCCGTCGCGCATGGTGTGCATGACGGGGCAGCGCGGGGTGTTGACGGGGATTTGGTGGTGGTTGACGCCGAGGCGGTGGAGGTGGGTGTCGGCGTAGGACATGAGGCGGGCCTGG
>JALSHW010000162.1 GCA_026982035.1 Phycisphaerales bacterium
GGGGTGGGGAAGGGATGTGGGAACCATTGGGGGTTGGGGGCGTACAGTGTTGACCGCTCTGATGAGTGTGTGATTGACGGGCTTGTTGTGGATATGGGCTGTTGAGCCCCACACGGGCGTAAAAGGGGCTACACTAGCATTCCCATAACGAGCTTTGCGATGGTTGCAGGGCGTATTGAAACGACACAAGTTTCTAGGAGTCGAGCGTGCATATTCTCACGAAGGTCTTTGTTCTATTTGCTGCGGTCTTGAGCATCATGATGTCGGCGTTGGCGATTTCATTTTCTGTGAATGCGGATCGGATTCTCGCAGATTATGACAAACAGCTGGAGCGTGCCCAGGCGGCGGACAATGGACTGGCGGCATACAAAGCGATCAATGCACAAGAAAAATCTGCGTTGGAAGAAGATAAGGTGCGGCTTCAAGATGAGCTTGCATCGCGTGATTCGCAGCTTCGTCGCTTGGAGGCGGCCAACTCTGAGTTGCGGATTTCACTTCGTCAGGCCGAGTCTGAGCGGGTGTCGATCACTTCGAAGATTGCCCAACTTGGTGTGACCACCGAGACGCAGGCGAACATCATTGCTGAGTATAAAGATGAGTTGAGCCGGTTACGATTGGCAGAACTCAACTACCGGGATGACAAGATTGATCTTGAGAAGCAACTTGGTGATCTTGAGAGCCAAGTGATTGTGTATGAGCAGGTCAAGCGGGCGTTGCAAGAGCAGCTCGAAGAGGTGCGTCGTCTTGTGGATAACCCTGGTGCGACCTCGACGGTGGCGTTCAATAGCAACTCGGCGACCGAGATTCCTGGGGCCCCGATCAGCGGGCGGGTTGATGAGGTTCGGACGGATCCCAATACTGGTGATTTGCTTGTGAAGATCAACCTTGGGACCAATGATCGGATTGCCAACAACTCGCGGATGTATGTGCATCGGAGTGGATCGACTTACCTTGGTGAGTTGGTGGTGTTTCGGGTGGATATGAACCATGCGGTGGCGCGGGTTGCGTATACGGTGCCTGGGCAGAAGATTCGTGCTGGTGATCAGGTGTTGAGCAAGTTGGGCAGCTGAGTCTGTATTCGTTGAAGATGTCGTCAAGGAGTTTGATATGAGTCAGTTTGGAATGCAGATGCCTGGTGGCGGGCAGTCGAATAAGAGTGGGCCTGATGTGTATACGGCGTTGATTTTTCTGGGTGTTGTGGCGATGGCCGTGGCGGTGGGGATGCTGTGGGTCAATGGAGCCAAGCTTGCGCCTGATGGGAATCCGTTGAATATTCAGGAAGAGGGGAATATCAAGATCACGCAATGAGTGTGCGTTATTCGGTCGTGTGTGGATGATTTTGATCGTATTCATGTCTGATGAGTTGGAAGTTTGCTTGACTCTTGGAGATTTGAGAATACGATGGACACTCAACCAAATGCACTGATTTGCGGTGTGTTGAAGTTGGGGCGGTAGCTCAATTGGTTAGAGCCCCGGACTGTCGATCCGGAGGTTGCGGGTTCGATTCCCGTCCGCCTCGTTTGAGGAACAACCCAGCAGTGCTGGGTTGTTTTTTTATGGTGTTTTATGATCGGGGTGTGGTGTTTCTGGCGGAAAACTGCAACGGAACGGGTGGGGTTTGATACAGTGTGTGCATGTTATCGATGATTTCGACATGGACGCTTGGGGCTGGTGGTGGTGCATCTATTGGGGTGATGTTGACGGCTGTGCTTTTGCTTGGCATTGGGGCGCAGTGGGTTGCTTGGCGGCTTCGGATTCCTTCGATTTTGTTGTTGTTGGTTTTTGGGTTGTTGGCGGGGCCTGTGATGCGGCAGACGGCGGCGGGGGATTGGCTTGCGATCAATCCGGATGATATTTTTGGTGCGGATTTGTTGTTTGCGTTGGTGGGGGTGTCGGTGGGGATGATTTTGTATGAGGGGGGGCTGACGCTTAAGTTGCGGGAGATTCGTTCGTCGTGGCGGTCGGTGGCGATGTTGGTGACGGTGGGGTCGTTTGTGACCTGGATGGTTGCGTTGATGAGTGCCAAGTGGATATTGGGGTTGAGTACGCCGATTGCGACGCTGTTGGGGGCGGTGTTGATTGTGACGGGGCCTACGGTGATTGGGCCGATGCTGTCGCATATTCGGCCTGCGGGGGCTTCTGGATTGATTTTGAAGTGGGAAGGGATTGTGATTGATCCGATTGGGGTGGCGGTGGCGGTGTTGGTGTTTGAGTCGATTGTGGCCCAGCCGGGGACGCATAGTTTGGATGTGACGATTCAGGCGATTTTGACGACGCTTGGTGCGGGGATATTCCTTGGGGTTGCTTCGGCGTTGTTGCTCAAGGAAGTGATCAATCGGTTTTTGGTGCCTGATTATTTGCAGAATCCGGTGTCGTTGATGCTGGTGATTGCGACCTTTACGGCGTCGAATCTGATTATGGATGAGTCTGGATTGCTGGCAACGACGGTGATGGGGATTGTGCTTGCCAATCAACGGAAGGTGGATGTGCATCACATTCTGGAGTTCAAAGAGAACTTGCGGGTGTTGTTGATCTCGGTGTTGTTTATTGTGCTGGCGGCGCGGCTTCGGATTGAGGATTTGCAGCAGCTTGATTGGCTGGAAGTCTTTGGGTTCTTGCTTGTGTTGATTGTGATTGCTCGGCCTTTGGGTGTGTTTTTGTCGACGCTTGGGGCGGGGCTCACTTGGCAGGAGCGGGTGTTTTTGTGTTTGATGGCGCCGCGGGGGATTGTGGCGGCGGCGGCGGCTTCGATCTTTGCGTTGGGTTTAGAGAAGGCTGGTGTTGAGGGGCATGAGACGATTGTGCCTTTGACATTTTTGGTGATCATTGGGACGGTGGCGTTTTATGGATTGGCTGCGCCGTGGGCAGCCCGGCGGTTGGGTGTTTCGGATCCGAACCCTCAGGGGGTGTTGTTTGTGGGTGCCAGTGGTTGGGTGCGTGCGCTGGCTGGGGTGCTTGCTGAGCGTGGGATTCGTGTGCAGTTGATTGATACCAATCGTGCCAATATTCGTGTTGCGGTGATGGGTGGATTGCCTGCATCGCATGGGAATGTGTTGGCGA
>JALSHW010000163.1 GCA_026982035.1 Phycisphaerales bacterium
TTTACACGACGACTTCTGATTTTTTTCCGCCGAACCATTTGTACAGGGTTGGGAGGACGAAGAGGGTGAGGATGGTTGAGGTGATGAGTCCGCCGATGACCACGGTGGCCAGCGGTCGTTGGACTTCTGAGCCCATGCCGGTATTGAGGGCCATGGGGACGAATCCCAAACTGGCAACGAGCGCGGTCATCAGCACCGGTCGAAGGCGAGCAAGACTCCCATCGACGACCGCATCAAAGGTAGATTTGCCTTCATCAACCAGTTCGTTGATGAAGGTAATCATCACCACGCCGTTGAGTACCGCAACACCTGAGAGGGCGATGAACCCGATCCCGGCACTGATACTAAAGGGCATGTCTCTGAGCCAGAGCCCGAAGACTCCGCCGGTGAGTGCCAAGGGGACGCCGGTGTAGACAATGATCGCGTGGCGAGCATTTCCAAAGGCCATGTAGAGCATGATGAAGATGAGCGAGAGTGCGATGGGCACCACGATCATCAGGCGTTTTCGTGCTTTGGCGAGGTTCTCGAATTGACCGCCCCAGGTGATGTAATACCCTTCGGGGAGTGTCACTTGAGCGTCGAGTTTTTTCTGGGCTTCGGCAACAAACGAGCCCATGTCTCGGCCTCGGATGTTGGCTTGTACCACGATCCGTCGTTTGGCATTTTCGCGGCTGATCTGGTTTGGACCTTCGGCGATCTGAATATCAGCAACCGCTTCGAGTGGGATGTACCGGATTTCTGCGCCCATGCCTGGCATCATTTCATCCATGGGGATATTAGATTCCGCGCCATCGGGGAGTGGGATTGGGGTTTGGCCGACCAGATCGACCTTGCCTCGAATTTCTTCGGGGAGTCGGACGATGATGGGGAATCGGCGGTCGCCTTGATAGAGTGTGCCGGCTTCTTCACCACCAAAGGCGATGGAGACGACTTCTTGAACATCACTGACATTGAGCCCGTATCGAGCGATTTTTTCGCGGTCGATATCAATCGTCAGTACCGAAAGCCCGCTGACCTGTTCAACCTTGACATCTGAGGCGCCTTGAATCCCGGTGAGGACCTCGGCGATTTCGTTGCCAGATTGGAGGAGGAGATCGAGGTCATCGCCGAAGATTTTGACGGCGAGATCGCTTCGGACGCCACTGATGAGTTCATTGAATCGGAGTTCGATGGGCTGGGAGATTTCGAAATTTTGACCTGGGATGGTTTCGAGGAACTCTTCGATTTCGCTGGCAAGTTCTTCTTGGGTCTTTGCACGAGTCCATTCTTTTCTGGGATACAACATCAGGTAGGTATCACTGACATTGGGGCCCATCGGATCGGTCGCCACTTCGGCGGTGCCCGTTCGTGCGAAGATACTCATGATTTCATCAGGAAATTCTTCGACAAGTGCTTTTTCGAGTTCCTTTTGCATTTGGATACTGGTGGTGATCCCGATGCTCGGAATGCGTGCTGGCTGGACGGCCAAAGCACCTTCACCAAGCTGAGGCACAAACTCGCTGCCAAGCCCAGAAGCGACCATGCCAGAGATCAACAGGACCAATGAGGCGACTCCGATTGTGAGCCAGCGCAGACGCATCGCAACGAACAGCGCGGGTTTGTAGGAATTTTTGATCCATCGAATGATGAAACTTTCTTTTTCTGAGAACTTGCCTCGGAGGAAGACGGCACAAGCGGCGGGAATGAAGGTGAAGGTGAGAATCAGGGCGCCGGTCAATGCCATGAGCACGACCAGGGACATTGGTTTGAACATTTTTCCTTCGATGCCGGTGAGTGTGAGGATCGGGAGGTACACGATCATGATGATGAGGATACCAAAGAGTGTGGGTTTGGCGACTTGTTTTCCTGCTGCGGAGATCACCGAGAGGCGTTCTTCATTGGTGAGCTTCCGACCTTTTTTCTCTTGTTCTTCAGACGCTCGTCGGATAATGTTTTCGACAAACACCACTGAGCCGTCAATGATGATTCCGAAATCCACCGCGCCCAAGCTCAGCAAGTTTGCACTGACTTTGTTCTCGACCATGCCTGTGACGGCAAAGAGCATCGAGAGGGGAATGGCACAGGCAACGATGATTGCTGCACGGAAATTGCCCAAGAGTAATAGCAGAATCACCACAACGAAGATGGCTCCTTCGACGAGGTTTTTCTCGATGGTGTGGAGGGTTGCGTCGACGAGGTAGGTTCGGTTATAGAGCGTTTTGACCTCGATGTTTTCGGGGAGTGTCTTGCCGATTTCTTCCATGCGGTTATGGACGCCTTCAGAGACCGTCCGGCTGTTGGCGCCCAGGAGCATCATGGCGGTGCCGATGACGACTTCTTCGCCGTCGTGGGTGCCCGCGCCTGTTCGCAGTTCATTTCCGATGATCACCTCGGCGACATCACGGATAAATACAGGAACGCCATCGACGCTTTTGACTTTGATGTTTTCGATATCTTCGACTGATCCGATCAAACCTGTTGCGCGGACGAGGTAGGCCTCGCCTGCGTGTTCGATGTATCCGCCGCCCGCGTTGGCGTTGTTTTCAGCGACGGCTTGCATCATGTCTCGGAGGGTGAGTCCAAAGGCCATGAGTTTGGCCGAGTCTGGGTTGATGTGGAACTGTTGTTCATATCCACCGATGGAGTTGACTTCGGTGACGCCTGGAACGGTTCGGAGTTGTGGACGGATGATCCAGTCTTGGACTGTTCGGAGGTCTTGTTGGGTGTATTCGGTGCCATCGGGTTTTGGGCCTATGGCTTCGACGGACCACATATAGATTTCGCCGAGCCCTGTTGAGATCGGTCCCATTTGAGGTTCGGCGAGTCCTGGGGGCAGTGAGCCACGGGCTTCGGTGAGTCGTTCGCCGACGAGTTGGCGGGCCCAGAAGATATCGGTGCCATCTTCAAAGATCACCGTCACTTGCGAGAGCCCGTAGCGGGAGATCGAACGGATCCGTTCGACCTTGGGTAGGCCTCCCATCGACCATTCGATGGGGAAGGTGATTTGTTGTTCGATTTCTACGGGTGAGAGTGCGGAAACATTGGTGTTGATTTGCACTTGAACA
>JALSHW010000164.1 GCA_026982035.1 Phycisphaerales bacterium
GGGCGATGACGCCGCCGTCGGGGATTTGGGCGGGGGGGAGGTCTTGTCTACGGAAAGTATTGTGGTAGAGGGTGTCGCCTTGCCAGGGGGCGACGGTGCCGTCGTTATCGATTTTGACGGTCCACCAGGGGTGGTGCTTGCCGACATTGGTGTAGGACTGGACGCTGTGGCAGTTTGATTTGGTGAGTAGATTCACGGCTTGGTCGATGAGCCCATCGGGGCGGACGGGGACATTGGCGTACAAGATGACGACTGGGCTGTTTTTACTTTGGGGGGGCGAACCGATCTGCTTGTAGGTATGGCGGGCCGCGCTGTCGATGGTGGCGGTGTCGTGGGCGAGTTCTTTGGGGCGTTCAACAACTGTACAACCCGCGGCGTTTGCAATGGTGATGATTTCGGTGTCGTCGGTGGAGACGATGATTTGGTTGATTGTTGTTGCGGCTTTGGCGGCGTCGATGGTCCATTGGATGCAGGGTTTGCCGGCGATGATGGCGTGGTTTTTGCCGGGGAGTCCCTTTGAGCCGGCGCGGGCGAGGATGATGGCGGTGGCTTTTGGAGTCATGTGATGGGTGCTGGTTCTTGGATGGTTTTGGGTTCGATGTTTGATTCGGTGGATTGGTCGAGTGATTGGCGGAAGTTTTTGTAGGATTGTTCGATGCCGAGTTCGAAGGCGTTGGTGTTTGGGATGGGCTCGCCGAGGTGGTTGATGACTTGGCCATCGGCTTGGATGCGGAGGGTGTTTGCAGCGAGTTGTAAAGCACGATCATCTGGAATATAGAGTGGTTTGATACGATCCTCGGTGTTCAACTTTGGGGGGTGGGGGTCGATGATGGCGCAGCCGCAGACGGTGAGCCAGCGGTCGTAGAAACCTTGGATGTCGGGATAGGTGGCGTCGCAGCGGGTGATTCTGGGGACGATCCATGGGGTTGGGAGGATGCTTGGGGTTGAGGATCGGGTGTTGAAGAGTGTTTGCATGGTATCGAGGAGTGTTTCGAAGGTGTTTTGGCCGGTCATGGTGTGGTAGGTTGATTCGGTGTCGGCCAGAACATCGACGCTGAGTACGCTGATGCCTGAGGTGAGGATGCTTTGGAGGTCGTAGGGTTGGTTGATCAGGTCGGTGCGGAGTTCGATGTTGGTGATGCCTTGTTCGGTGGCGTGTTGGATGATGTTGAGTGCGTGTGGATGGGTGAGTGGGTCGCCTCGGCCTGAGAAGATGATGGAGCATTCGTCACGAAGGATGCGTGCTTGGTTGATGAGGTTGGATGCTTGGTCGGCATCCATGTTCATCGGGTTGGCTGGCGTGTTGTGCATTGTTGCCCAGAGTCCGGTTTGGATTCGGGTCGTGGTCAGTTCGAGTTGGATGCGTGCTGGGGCGTTGTGTTGGCGGATGTTGAGTTCGTTTACAAAGGCCTTGAGAAGTATGGCGGCGTTGGTCTTGACCCCGTCGTTTCCGAGTCCTTTGTAGGCGGCGGCCATGGCTTGAATGCGAATGGTTGAATCGGCGATCATGCGCACGCCTGCGTCGCGGAAGAGTGGGTCAATGCCGACACACAACGGCGAAGCGATGGGGTCGCCTTGCGGTCCGACGGGGATGTAGCTGAGCATGGCGCCGATGGATGAGAGTACGCTGGAACTTTGGGCGGCTTTGGAAAGCGTTTGGACTGCGTCTTGATCGATGACGCAACAGCCAAGACCTGGAATGGCTTGAGAAAATAGGATCCGGCAACGGTCTGGGTCGGCGCGGTGGCGCGTCACGATTCGGTCAACGAGTGTTGGATCGACCATGGCCCAGTCTGGGCCGATGATTGCTGCGGCTTCAATCTGGTGTTTGTGCATCACTTGAGCAAGGATGGTTGGTTCGAGGGATTCGTCGTAGCAGCCAAATGAGGCGATTGATCCTCGCCAGCATTCACTTGATGCCATGCGTGCTTGTCCGATGCTTTTGGCTCGCGTTCGGAATTGATTTGGATCGGCGTTGACGATTCGGATGGGGAGTGGAGATTCAATGGAGACTATTTGGGTGATGCGATCGGGCATTGGGGAGATGATGGTGATGCCGTCGAGTTGTGTGCATCGGCCCAGCCGTGCAATGGTTGTTTCCAGTGCGTTGAGTCCTTGGTGGATTGGTTGGGCGAGGTTTCGGGCGATGCCCAGGGCGTTGAACTCTGGATCGGCAAAGATCACGGCTTCAACGCGGCGGGGTGTGCTTGTTGAGGATGTTGATGGTTTGGGTGTTGATTCTTCATCGGCGAACTCGTCGCGGGTCATTGGGCTGGCGGTGCCTTGGAAGACGCTGAGTGATCGTTCCATCAGTTTTTTGACTTCGATGGCTGAACTTTGGGTCCATCGGACATTGTTGGTGTCGCGGTCGAGTTGTTTGGTTTGGCGTTGACGGTCGGTTAATTCGCTTTGTAGGGAGATGTTTCGATCGACTTTGAACCGATCGAGTGCTCCTTTTTGATTGACAAAGTTAACGAGCCCGAATCCGGGGTTGCTGGTTGTCACATCGTCGCTGAGTGTGTGAATCTGAGCGATGCAGCGATCGACATGGCCTGCATTTTCAATATCGCTTTGGGCCTTTTTGATGAGTTTGAGGACGCGTTCACTGTTTCGAGTGATGGAATCGAGTTGGCGAATGACCAGTTTCATTCGTGATTGGATTTGTTGGTTTCGCCCTTGGTCGTCGAGTTTCAGGTGTTTGGTTTCTGGGAGATTGATTGGTTCGCTGACGAAACATGATTCGAGTGCGTGTTGAAGTGTGGAGATTTCGGTGTGGGCGATGTTGACGCCTCCTTCGGTGGCGTTGATGACTCGGATTGGGTTTTGTTTTTGGGTGTCTTGTTGGAAATCATCTTCAAACTGGGCGATGTAGGTGGACATTTGTTCGTCGGTGAAGATGTGTCGGTCATGGATGTCTTTTTTGATGCGGAGCATGTTTTTCATTCGGGCGATGCGTTCCCATTCAAACATTTCGAGTGTTCGGTGTTCGGAGAGTTCGCCCGCCCAGACTTGGTGGATGGATGCGCCGTTGGCGTAGTACTT
>JALSHW010000165.1 GCA_026982035.1 Phycisphaerales bacterium
TGTATCCATCCATATTTCGAGCAGCAGCCAGACGCCTGGCCGCTGCTCATTGCATACCACATCCCCTCGGTCAACTACGGAGAAATCGTCTCCCACGAGGAAGCCGAGCATTTTGGTGCCACACTCCTGGGTCTCGATATCGAAACCTACTACAACGCCCTGTGTGAACTCGCCGACTCCATCCCAGGCGCGGCACAAACCCAAGGGTGTTCTTCCGAGGGATGTTCATCATGAATGGACGACACATCAAAATCAACCCGCAAGGCGAGATACACCGTTGGTTCGGCGTACACCGTGCGGGATTCAATATTGGCAAGCCAGCCAGGAGGCGGCAATGAAACGCAACAACCACAGGAACCCTGCAACGACACTCACCACAACTCTTCTACTGGGTGCCATCGGAATAGGAACTGCCCCATCATTGGCTCAAGATGAGTCCGCTCCAGTCGTCTACCCCAAATTCCTCACCCTTCGATTTGAAGAAGACTGGTCAAAATTCGATCCCGCCAATGGCAACGACTACTGGGACGACCTCAAGCACCACAACCTAAACAACGACGGCACCAACTGGGTCGGAATGGGAGCCGAACTCCGTTTCCGCTCAGAATCATGGCAATCTTTCGGATTCTCACCAGCCGCCACCGCCAACGATTCCTTCAATCTCGGCCGCGTCCTCCTCTATACGGACTGGAACTTCGGCGAGAACTTCCGAATCTTCATCGAAGGCGAAAGCGCCTTCGCCTCAGACCGCGATCTCCCAGGCGGCCGGCGCGGGCTCGATGTCGATGAACTCGATCTCCACAACGCCTTTGCTGACATTGTTTTCCACTTCGGCGATTCTGGAGACAAAATGACCCTCCGGCTCGGTCGACAAGGTCTGCTCTTTGGCAAACAACGCCTCGTATCGAGCTTCCCCTGGGCAAACACCCAGCGATCATGGGATGGCGGGCGCGTCATCTTCAACATCAACGACTGGCGCATCGACGGCTTCTACACCCGCTACACACCCGTCGCCAAATACAAGTTCAACGATTGGCGCCTCGGCCCAGACTTCTGGGGAATCTACGCCACCGGAAAAATCGGTGAAGACAACAGCATCGGTGTCGATCTCTACTACCTCGGCCTAGAAACCGATGGAGCCGTCACATTCAACGGCTCAACAGGCATCGAAGAACGCCACACCGTCGGCGGACGACTCTTTGGCAACTTCGGAGATTCC
Organism: Phycisphaerales bacterium; assembly: GCA_026982035.1. Lineage (GTDB taxonomy): Bacteria > Planctomycetota > Phycisphaerae > Phycisphaerales > UBA1924 > UBA1924. The sequence continues at coordinate 1,220 of JALSHW010000165.1, forward strand.
GGCTTCAGCTACGACCTCGAAGGTGCGTATCAGTTCGGCGATGTCGGTGCATCGAGCATCAACGCTTATATGTTCGCCAGCCAACTCAAATACACCTTCAAGGACACCGATTGGAAGCCCTCCATCTATGTCGGATACGACATCTCCTCTGGTGACGACACCGCAGGCGACAACGATGTCGAAACCTTCAACCAACTCTTCCCACTGGGCCACGCCTTCAACGGGTTCATGGATTTGATCGGTCGCCAAAACATCCAAGACCTCTCGGCCGGTTTCTCATTCAAACCACACCGTAAATTCCTGGTCAAACTGGATTACCATGTCTTCACCAGAACCAGCGATGCCGATTCGGTCTACAACGCCGGTGGCGGAATCCTCCGGGCAACCACCGCAGGGGCATCAGACGATGTTGGTCAAGAAATCGACCTCACCCTCAAATACCTGGTCGATCGCCACCTCACGCTTCAGGGCGGATACTCCCACTTCTTTACAGGCGACTACTTCACCGACACCTCCGGAGGCACCGCTGACGAAGACATCGACTGGTTCTACTTCCAAGCCACCTACAAGTTCTAATTCAAGATGGTCATAGGCGCCCCGATCATGGGTATATCATCTCTCCATGACCCATGATTGGAGTTGGAATAGAGCCAGGGAATCATCGATCACGCTCGTGGATGGACTCCGCGTAGGACATTCCACGAACTTGGTTGACGCCACTGGCTGTACCGCGATCATTTGCGACATCGACCCCATCGCTGGGGTCGATGTTCGTGGTGGCGCGACCGCATCCCACGAAATCGAACTCCTCAATCCCACCGGATTGGTCGATCGAATCCAAGGCATCATGCTCACCGGCGGCTCAGCCATGGGACTCGGAGCCGTCCAAGGCGGCGTCGAATATTTCAGAACCCTCAATCGAGGATTCACCACCGAGCAAAGCACCATCCCCATCATGCCCGCCGCAGCGATCTATGACCTGGGCATCGGCAATCCTTCGGCCTTTCCAACCCACGCCGACGGCCTGGTTGCATGCCAATCCGCTTCGGTTGATTTTCAGCGAGGCAATGTTGGCGCAGGCACCGGAGCCGTCGTCGGTAAAATCCAAGGCCACGCCCACGCCACCCAAGGAGGACTCGGCTCGGCCGGCTGGCACACCAACGACGGACTCAAAGTAGGAGCATTGGCCGTCGTCAACGCCTTTGGTGATGTCCACGATCCAAACACTGCGAGCATCATCGCCGGCGCTAGAACCGATCAAAGCACCCCACTCAACACCGCGACGACCCTCATTACAGGAAACCCCAACCACCCGCCCATCAAGTTCGGCTCAAACACCACCCTCTGCGTCATCGCCACCAACGCCAAACTCACCAAAGCCCAGGCCTCCATCGTCGCCCGCATCGCCCAGACGGGAATCTCCCGCACCGTGTCCCCCTGCCACACCCAATACGACGGCGACATGGTCTTTGCCCTCTCACTGGGCGATCAAGAATACGACCTCAATCGCATCGGCGTATTGGCATCTCGACTCATCGAGGCCGCCATTGTGGATGCAATCCTCCAAGCCACTTCGATCCACAACATTCCATCGGCCAATGATCTCGGTTGGTTCAAATCTCTCAACTCCGGGCAAACCAAATGACTTCAAGCCCCCCCAAACTGTTCATCCACGCTTTGGATCCCGATCAACTCAGCGATGGACTTCAATCCGACCAGAGCCACCGTCTCGGAACAACCACCCTCCGATCCCTTTCCAAGCGTGCAGTGCTCCTGAGTCATCCATCAGACACCATCATCGTCG
>JALSHW010000166.1 GCA_026982035.1 Phycisphaerales bacterium
CGGGGAGGGGGTCGGGTTCTTTTGTGTCTTCGTCGATTGTTTCTTCGTCGTCGGTATTGTCGGTGTGTGGGTTTTTGGTTTGGTTGGCGGTCCAGTTGAAGGCGGTTTGGTTGGTGCCGAGTCCTGTGCCTTGGATGGTGGGGTTGTTTGGATCCTCGTTGAGGAGTGTGCCCGACATGATGTAGGAGCCGGTGCCGTCGTTTTCGTCGTTCTTGTCATCGAGGATGAAGGAGATGGCGTTGTCGTTGATTTCGACTTTGCGGGCTGTGTTGGTGGTGCGGTCATCGCCCTCACCTTCGTAGGCGGTGATGTCTTTGCCGTCGATATTGATCCAGATGGCGAAAGGGACGCCGGGGACTTTGATTTCCCAGTAGCCGTCAAAATTTGTTGGGTCTTGGTCGTTGATGTGGTGCTTTCGGCCGTCGATCCAGGTGGTGAGGATTGTGGCGTCGGCATCGGGGTCGAAGAGATCGGCGCTGGTGATGACAAGGTTGGCGATGTTGCCGTTTTCAATAGTTCCTTGGTTGTCGAGGTTGAGGATTTCGGCGGGATTGGTGGTGAGCATGGCGAGTGCATCGGATGCGGGGAGGCCTCGCTCGATGGCGGTATGGAGGTTGTCGAAGAAGGATTCGTCGTCGCGGAGTTTGCTGGTGGTCAGGGCGACGGTGAGTCCTGAGTTGTGGAGCCAGCGGGCGTTGGCGGGGGCGCGGTCGTGGTGTTGGAGGGCGGCGAGGGTGACGGCGTCGGCGTCGTTGATGGTCCAGACCTCGGGCTCTTTGGGGAAGGTCATGGGGACGACGACGGGGAAGTTCATTTCAACGATGGCCGAGAGTCGGCGGTGTTCGGTGCCTGAGCCGACGATGACGACATTGGTGTGGTTGAACTCATCGGCGAGTTTGCCGACCAAGAGTGCTTCGAGTTCGTGGTCGGTGTCGTAGAAGAGGGTGGTGGTTGAGGGGTCGAGATTGGACAGGCACGATGGGGCCGAGGAGTTGGTGGTGCGGTGATGGTCGGCGTCGATGAAGGATTGGCGCATCAGCGCGATGACGCCCATGTGGCTGGTGGGGTTTGTTCGATCGTTCCATCCGGTGCGGTCAAAGCCGAGCATTTGACCGGCGTGGGATTGGTGGATTGGGGTTGAGCCCATGGAAGGGTCTGGGAGTGGGGCGGCGGTGGAGATGGTGGCGGTCCATCCGCGGAGATCGCCTGAGTTTGGGGCGATCATGGCGGTGGTGAATCCGAGGTCGCGGAGGGATTTGGCTTGGTCGGTTGAGAGTCCTGGGCCGATGAGGGCGTCGGCTTGGGGGGTGATCATCGCGTTGAAGTGGGTGCCTGCGGCGTTGGGGTCGATGGGCTGGGTATCGACTTCGACGAAGGGGTCGATGAAGCCGGCGTAGATGTGTTGATTTTTGTCGAGTTGATGGGTTTGGTAGCCGGGTTTGATTCGGATGGTGTTGGCGGATTTGAAGACGCCGACGATGACGCCGTCTTCGATGAGGATGGCGGGGTTGTTTTCTGCGGGGTAGGACTCGGTGGGTGAGAGGTGGATGGTGGCGCCCATGAGGATGTGGTTGTTTGGGCGGTCGATGGCCATGCCGTTGGGACGGGGGGCGAGGGGGTCGCTGGCGATTGATGTTGTGATGATTGCCGAAAGAGCGAAGAGTGAGCATACAGATTTCATTGATGGAGACTCCTTGGAGATGATGGTACCGAGGAAATGGGATTGGGTGGCTCAAAATATGAGAGAGAAGTGGTTTCGGGGGCTTTGTATTCAGATTGTGGCATGAAATTGTGGCATGAAAAAGACCCGACCAAAGGAGGCCGGGTCTTTGGGGAGTGTGTGGTCGTGTAATTTTAGCGGCGACGGCGGGTGGCGGCGAGGCCTCCGAGTCCGAGCAGGGCCAGAGCACCTGGTGCTGGGACGACTTCGACGACGATGGCCGATTCGGCCAAGAGGCCTCCGGCAGCGTCGAGGAGGGTGAGTTTGACATCGTACTCGCCAAAGGCATCGGCATCAAAGACGATGTAGCCCGAGGCGTCGACTTCGAGATTGAGGAAGCCGCCGGTCGAAGTGCTCCAGAAGGAGAAGTTCATGTTTTGGCTATCGCCGCCGGAGGGCGTGTTTTGGAAGAAGTTTGCGAGGGATTGGGTGATGTCGAGCGTCACCCAGCTTTGTGTGCCAAAGCCGGCATCGAAATCGACTGAGAGGACGAGGGAGTAATTGGATGGGATTGCGTTTTGGGAGAGGGCAAAGCCGTAGTCAATGTTCCATGAGCTGATGCCGTCGTTGGTTGGTGAGCCGACGGGGGCGTAGTAGCGGCCTGCACCGTCTGTGGTGAGGTTGCCGACATAGCGTTCTTTGGCTTTGAGTCCGATTTCAAGGGCACCAAAGGCATCGGTGTTTCGGGCGATGGTGAAGTTGGAGTTGGAGTTTCCCGAGCCATAGGGCATGGTGGCGCCGAAGGCGAGGAACGAATCTTCGTGGGTGATGACTGCTCCGCCGAGTGCGGTGCCTGTAGACAGCGCGAGCGCAGCGATTGCGATTGTGGATTTCATAATTTGAGTACCTTTCTCTCTTGTTCTCTTTTTACTTCTCTTATCTTACTTCTCATCTCTCTGGGCCAACCGCGTCCGGAGGCCTCTATAATGATCGTACAAGTCAAGCGGGTGTCGTGTCAAGAAAAACCGGGGGAACTGGTCAGATTTGTGGGATCATTGTCGCTACCGTCCTGCTTCTAAACCACTGGGAGAGTGTGTGATGTCGGATTTGATCAATGGAAACGCTGTAATTGGACAATCGGGTGGACCCACAGCGGTCATCAATCAATCACTCGTTGGGGTGATTGAGGGGTTGAGGAGTGCCGGGGCGGGGACTTCGGGGAACCCGATCAAGAAGATTCTGGGGATGAGGCATGGGGTGACGGGGCTGGTGGACGATGATCTGTATGACCTGACCGACTACCCACATGAACGGCTGCAGTTGCTTGCGACGACCCCGAGGGC
>JALSHW010000167.1 GCA_026982035.1 Phycisphaerales bacterium
ACATGTACCGAATGATTGGTTTCGTGTTTTCTGGATTACAGACTTCTTCGCTGGAGTCGATTTTATCGAATATACCTACGGCCATCCCGATCGAGATTGGGATTTTCAGAATGAAACGCTGCCTCCAAAGGTCTTTGTCCATCGGTATCGATATGGTTGGCCTTGCCGTGCCGTATATTGGGATCAGATTTACACCGCTACCAGTACCAAGAATCCGCAGGTCAGGGCATTTCTCACGCGTGCGTACCAGCGTGCCGATTCTCGAAAGGGAATTGTTCGTCCTGCCTGGATGCCTAGGGGGATGGCTTCTTGGACTGGGATATACCGCATTCCGATCATGCCGATTTGGATGGGTGTGGTTGTCAATGTTGTTTTTTGGGCTATTTTTTGGGTTCTTGCGGCACGCGGATGGCGATGGATGCGTACCTACAAACGAAGGGAACTGGGACTCTGTCTCCGATGTGGATACGACATCGAGGAGTTGGCGATTTGTCCGGAGTGTGGGGTTGAGGTTAATACGAACAGTTGAAGACATGCTTTGCCGAAGACGGTCAAAGCTTAGCACCCAGAGAAGAAAAGAAAGACCCCCTCCGACCTCGAAGACTCGGCCACCTCCCCCGTCAGGACGGGGGAGGAGAGAAGACCCGACTGCCCCGAAGCGGCGGGTCGGGGCACCCGATTTGAACCCGGCTCGGCGAGCCGGGCCACCGAAGACAGTTAGGCGGCGGCTTGATCGGGGCCGAAGCGGGTGTCGTAGCGGGCTCTGAGGGTTGGGTCTCTGAGGATGGAGTAGGCCTTGTGGAGTTCTTCGAAGCGGGCGGGGGCTTCGGGGGTTTTGTTTTTGTCGGGGTGCCAGTGTTTGACGAGTTTATGGAATGCGGATTTGATTTCGTCTTCGCTGGCGTAGGGGCTGACGGCGAGGATGTCGTAGAGGTTGATGTGGAGTTCTTCGAGGGTTGGTTCTTCTGAATCTTGGGTGTCTGATTCTGGATCGTTGCTGAGGAGGAGTTCGCCTTGGATGGCGAGTTTGGTGAGGGCGTCGCGGTGGGCTGGGGGGAGGTCGATGAACTCGATGCCGACTTCGGCTTTGCGGGTGAGGACGGAGCCCTTGCGGGTCCATCGGACGGTGCCTTGGACGGTGAGTTTGTGGTCTGATTCTTTGTCGGTGAAGGTGTAGGTTTTGGTGTCGCCTATGGTTGGGAGTTTGGATGTTGGGACGGTGAGGCGCATGCCTGTGGCGGTGAGGTCGGCGACGCGGATTTTGGTGTCTTGTTGGGTGTCTTGTTGGGCGCAGTGGATGCCTTTGGTGTCGATGCGGATGTCGGCACGGGAGGCGAAACTTTGGTCGGTTGATTGGTCGGTTGATTGGGAGTTTGGGTCAGTGTCCATGTTGTTGTGAACGGTTGGATCGGGCTGATGGGTCAGTGAAATGGGGTTGAATGGCCTGGATTTGCTGCCAGAGGCGGTACAGGTGGAAGCGTGGGCGGGGTTTGTGCCTTAGAATGGGGTATGAGCAGTGCAATCAATTCTGGCGTGAGGTCCGATCATTCTTCCACAGCGACGGGGGAGGGTGGTGGTCGATTGGATTTTCGGGGTGCTTTGGGGGGTGGGATTTTTGAGTATGATCCGGCTCCGGAGTCTGTGCGGCCTGGGGTTGAGGATTCGTATGGATTGTTTCTTGATGGGGCGTTTGTGGAGCCGGCCAATGGGAACAAGTTTGCGACGGTGAATCCGGCGACTGAAGAAACCTTGTCGATGATTTCGGCGGGGGATGGGTCGGATGTGGATCGGGCGGTGGCGGCGGCGCGGAGTGCGTTGCCGGCGTGGAGTGGGTTGAGTGGGGCGGCGCGTGGGAAGTATTTGTATCGGATTGCTCGACGGATTCAGGAGCGGGCTCGTGAGTTTGCTGTTTTGGAGACGATGGATGGGGGGAAGCCGATTAAGGAATCGCGGGATGTGGATGTGCCTTTGGCGGCGGCGCATTTCTTTTATTATGCGGGGTGGGCGGATAAGTTGGAGTATGCGTTTTTTGGGCGGAAGCCGGAGCCGGTTGGGGTGTGTGGGCAGATTATTCCTTGGAACTTTCCGCTGATGATGGCGGCGTGGAAGATTGCTCCGGCGTTGGCGTGTGGGAATACGATTGTTCTCAAACCTGCGGAGACGACTTCATTGACGGCGTTGCGGCTTGCGGAGATTTGTCTAGAGGTTGGGCTGCCTGCGGGTGTGGTCAATGTGGTGACGGGGATGGGGGAGACCGGGGCGGCTCTGGTGAACCATCCTGATGTTGACAAGATCGCGTTTACGGGATCGACCAAGGTTGGGAAGATGATTGCCAAGGCGACGGCGGCGACGGAGAAACGGCTGACGCTTGAACTTGGGGGCAAGAGTGCGAACATTCTCTTTGAGGACGCTTCGATTGATCAGGCGATTGAGGGGATTGTGGAGGGGATTTATTTCAATCAGGGGCATGTGTGCTGTGCGGGGTCGCGGGTGTTTGTGCAGGAGAGTATTCTCGATACGGTGATTGGGAAGTTGGGGGATCGGTTGGCGTCGTTGCGGGTGGGTGATCCGCTTGATAAGAATACGGATCTTGGGGCGATCAACTCGGGCGAGCAGTTGGCGACGATTGAGCGGTATTTGGAGGTTGGGAAGCAGGAAGGGGCGGTGTTGCATGATCCGAATCCGTGCAGGGTTTCGGGGAAGGGGTATTGGTGTAAGCCGTGCTTCTTTAGTGGGGTGCAGCCGAGTCATGCGATTGCTCGGGAGGAGATTTTTGGTCCGGTGCTTGCGATGATGAGCTTTCGGACGCCTGATGAGGCGATCAGTCGGGCGAATAACACGGCTTATGGATTGGCGGCGGGGGTTTGGACGGATAAAGGATCGAAGATCTTTGATGTGGCGAGCAAACTTGATGCGGGGATTGTGTGGTTGAATACTTATAATAAGTTTGATCCGGCGTCGCCTTTTGGGGGGGTGAAGGAATCTGG
>JALSHW010000168.1 GCA_026982035.1 Phycisphaerales bacterium
TCTTGTGCTTGGTCGGCGTTTGCGGCATCCACCGCTTCTACAACGGCAAATGGATCACAGGGATTCTCTATCTCTTGACCTTTGGGTTCTTCTTCATCGGCCAGTTGATTGACCTGATCTTGATCCCAGCCATGACCCAACGGGCGAACCGACGCGAACAGATGCAATGGATTCTTGTCCAAAACCGTGGCCGTGAGTTTTCAGGTCAATGCTATCAGCCGGTCTAATTCATCAGTTTAGTTCATCGGCTTGGTTCAGAACGGCGGGACATCTGGATCGTCGTCGAACTGCACATCGTTTCCTGATCCATCGCGGAAGTCGGCGACTGGGCCGGTTTTGTTGCCGGGGGCGAAGGATTGTGCGGGTGACTGTGGGCCGTCGAAGCCGCCGGTTGCGTGGCCGCCTGGGCTTTGGTTGAAGTCGGGCATGGAACTGGTGACGCTGAACCCTTGAGAGCCGGTCGAGGCGTGCATCGGGTCCCAGTTTTTGAACCGGACGGTGTTGGAGTCCCAGAGGAGTTTGACGGTGCCGGTGGGGCCGTTGCGTTGTTTGGCGATGATGAGTTCGGTCAGGTTGAGTTTTTCGCGGTTGTCTTCGTCGAACTCTGGGTTGGTCGGGTCCCATGAGGGCTCGCCTCGGTGGTAGTAGGATTCTCTGTGGAGCAATGAGACAATGTCGGCGTCTTGTTCGATCGAGCCCGATTCGCGGAGATCGCTCATGCGTGGGCGGTTGCCTTCGCGGGATTCGGTGCCACGGTTGAGCTGCGCGAGGCAGATGATGGGGATTTTGAGTTCACGGGCGAGTGCCTTGATTGAGCGTGAGATTTCGGAGACTTCGACTTGGCGCGATTCGCGCGCGGCTCCGGGTGAGGTGAGCAACTGGAGGTAGTCGATGATGATGCAGCGGATGTCGTGGCGTTGTTTCATGCGCCGGGCTTTGGCTCGCAGTGCCAACACGGTCATGCCTGGGGTGTCGTCGATGATGAGTTTGGCTTCGGCGAGTTCACCTGCGGATCGTTGGAGTTTGATGAAGTCGTCGTCGGTGACCTGTCCGGTGCGGAGTTTGGAGGCGTCGACACCGGAGCGCGAGCTGAGCAAGCGTTGGGTCAGCGCGTTGCGGGACATTTCCAGCGAGAAAATGCCCACGGCGACGGGCACCGCGTTGGGGCGGTTGTACCCAGGGGTGGAGCCGCCGAAGGCCACTTGCTCGGCGATGTTGAGGGCGATGGCGGTTTTGCCCATGGATGGGCGAGCGGCGAGGATCATGAGTTCTTCGGGGTGGAGCCCGCCAGCGAGTTGTTCGTCGAGGTAGGCGAATCCGGTGGGGATGCCGGTGATCATGTTGCCAGACATGGCCGCTTCGACGCGTTCCATTTCCTGCATGAGCAGATCGGACATGGATTCAGGGTCGGCGTTGATGTCTTCGGAGGCGATGTCGAAGATTCGTTTTTCGGCCTGGTCGATGACATCTTTGGCGGCATCAGGCGTGCCTCCGCCTTGGGTATAGGCCTCGTACATGATTTCGCCGGCGGCGTCGATGAGCTTGCGGAGGCGGGCACTGTCGGAGACGAGTTTGGCGTAGTAGGGGGCGTTGGCCGAACTTGGCACGGCTTCGGCGAGTTCCATGAGGTAGGTCGAGCCACCGACTTGATCGAAGACGCCTTTGGCGCGGAGGGATTCGGCGAGTTGAACCATGTCGCCGGTTTGGTGGGCTTCGAAGGTTTCGAGGAGGCAGGAAAAAATAGTTCCATGGGCCTCTTTGTAGAACTGATCGGGTTTGGACACGGTACCAACGATGTCGGTGAGGACCATGGGGTCCAGCAGGATCGAGCCCAGCAGTGAACGCTCGGCATCAATATGGTGTGGTGGAGTCCGATCAAACAACTCCGCAGCATCAATCGCCGGTTTCTGGTTCTTTGACCAGGGTTTGGATTGGTGGGTGGTTTGGCTCACAAGAGGTATAGTCGCACATCGAGCGGCGATTGTCACGCAGGCGATAGGTTATTCACAGCGAATTCTCCCCCCAACCCCCATATCATTCTTGTATGAGCGATGAATCTGTACAATGCCAGTTCTACGACCAAGGCGAACGGCTCCCCGATCAACTCCCAGAATCCCCATTTGGGATATTCCAAGCGTGGTTTGACCAAGCATGGAAAGAGCGATTGACCCCGAACGCCAATGCGATGATCCTCTCGACCATCCACGATGATGGCATGGCCGACTCGCGGGTTGTCCTGTGCAAGCGGATCGACCATGACCCCCCAAACCCCGGTTCGGTGGTGTTTTATACCAACTACACCGGCGACAAGGGGCGGCAGCTCGATGCGAACCCATTTGTCTCAGCGTGTTTCCACTGGGATCATTATGAGCGACAGGTTCGTATTCGTGGGCCGGTGATCAAGACGACTGAAGCGGAGTCGGATGCGTACTTTGCTTCGCGGCAACTGGAGTCGCGGCTCGGATCATGGATGAGTGACCAGTCCCAACCGATTGAATCTCGGGACGCGCTGCTTGAGAAGGTTGCTGGGGTGATGGACAAACTCGGACTCGATGCCGCGGCGTTGATGAATAACCAAGAAAACATCGAAATCCCTCGGCCACCCCACTGGGGCGGGTATCGGATTCATGCGCAATCTGTGGAACTTTGGGCGGGGGGGGTCGGCCGGATTCACGATCGCGCGCGTTGGAATCGCAATTTGACCAAGGATGGCGACGGCTACACCTACGGCCCGTGGTCATCGACCCGTTTGCAACCCTAATTGGTTATGGAAATTGATTATGGAATCATGACGCGCACCAAGGCGCGTTTCATTCGCCACCATGTTTTTTCGTCGATGGGTTTTCCGGTTTTTGTATCGAGCCGGGCTTGGGCGAGTTTTTCAGCATGTTTCCAGTATCCGCCTAGTACCCCCCACGCCCAAAAGAGTGATCGGTCTGGGTCGTAGATGTTGGTTGGTTCGCTGGTAAGGCCGTTGAGTTCGACGATGCCAAATCCTTCGCCCATTTTGAGTTGTTCGAATGATTTGCATCGGATGTCAAAGCGTCCGATGTCGAAGCCGCCGTCACCGTCAGAGCCGTCGGTGTTGAAGCGATCGGCGATGGCGCAGAGTTTTTCGGAGAGTTCTGGAGTGATCAGGTGTGATCCATCGGTGAACATGGCGCCTTGGGCATGGTTGCCAGCGAATCCGAGTGGGAATTTTTCGCCATTGCTTGGAATCCAATCGAGCCGATCAGCAAATCGTGTGAGAAAAACCTTTGCCTGGGCGCGGTATCGCTGATGGGTCAGGATCAACCAGCGGAGTGAATGGTGTCCATCTCCAACCAACGATGGAAAGTGTTTGATGGTGATGGCATAGATGAATCCCGACGGGCCCGAATAATTCGGGTTGGTAATTGAATCAACATGGCGAATCCAAAGTATTCCAAGTTCCAGTGGGCCTGGGTGGTATCGTTGGAGTACAAACGGCTCAGTATTTGTTTTGCAGTAGTCGATTACACCTTCTTTGGTCAGTTCAAGCCGAACGGCGCGGCCTCGCTCGCCTTTGTCGGGTTTGCAGATGACGGGAAGCCCACCAAGTGTCGGGTCGTTGTCAATGGCATCGATCGCAGTTTTGATTCGGTTGTCGATGTGATCGTCTGATTCAATGAGAACGCAGTGCAACACCGAACTGTTGTCATTGGTCCCGTCTCCGAGTTTGATATTCAGGTCGGATTTGGATTCATCTTGCACGCCTGCATCATCGGCGTATCCGGGATTGACGGCCGTCACTTTTCCGAGTCCTTTGCCGGTGAGTACCCGTTTGATGCCCCACCAAAGGACTGGTAGATACAGTAAAAAAGTTGGCCAATATTCGTGATTGGTCAGTTGGCTCCACAATCCTTTGGCCCGCTGACGCAATACCCAGAGCTTGCCAAGCTTGTCAGGTGACGGTCGAGATATGTGGGTTGGGTTATCCATCAGTTCAGGAAATCAGTTTTGAGAGTTGGTTTTAGAAACGCTCTCTGGGACTCTATGGACATTATTGGTCGTAATGGGAATCAATTTTCGCTTTCGAATTTCAGCCGTGCCAAGTTGTCCACATGCGGCCATGGTATCACGACCTTTGGTTCTTCGCTGATTGACAAATACGCCATGGGAAATCAATCGATCAACAAAGGCACCGATCTGATTCTCGGTCGGTGCGGGCCAAGGCGAATCTCTGCGTGGATTATAGGGAATGACATTGAGCAATCCGCCGTGGCTTTTTCCCTTTGTTCGGGTTGGGTCTTTGAGAAATGGTTTCATCCACGCGGCCAGTTCATCAGCGTGCTGGAGTTCGCTATTGACACCGGGGATGAGGACATATTCGATCATGATCTTTCGCCCGCCTCGAACTTCGCGGAGTTCAAGGAGGATGTCCTGGAGTTGCCGCATATTCCATTTTTTATTGATGGGCATTAACTGTGATCGAACAGTGTCATTGGATGCGTTGAGCGACAAGGCCAGGCCCAGTCGTTTCCAACCCGGCTTTTGGACCTGCTCTTTGATTCGTTGAAGCCCATCAACACGCCCGACCGTAGAAATAGTAATGTTGGCCATCGGGATGGATGCCCCGGAACGGTCGGTGAGGCATTCGATGGCTTTGAGGACTTCGTCGAGGTTGTCCATTGGTTCGCCCATGCCCATGAAGACAATGTTATCGATTTCGACGCCTTCTATATGGCGTGCCGCCCACCACTGGGCGACGATCTCGGCGGCACTCAGCGAGCGGATCAATCCCATCTGGGCCGTCTCGCAGAAATCACACCCCAAAGCACATCCGACTTGCGAACTCACGCAGAGCGTATGGGTCTTGCGGCCAGACCTGCCGATCATGGGGATGATGACCGATTCAATATCATCAAAGTCGATGCCTCGGTGGGCAAGTGTGTGATTGGGATTTGGGAGTCGCTGGACGAACTTGACGGTGAGCCCTTCGTTGACGGGTTCTTCTTGGCGGGTGACGATTTGGGGCATGATGATTGTGGCGGGTGCTGATTCGGTCTTGCCATCACGATAGATTTCGTGGTACGCCTCTTTGGCTCGACCCGTCCCGACACCTTCATCGGCGCACACATCAGTGAACGCCTGGAGCGTCATCCCCATCGGAGAGATTGGTGAGATGTGATCGGCCAATGCCATGGTCAAGGAAGGATAGACGATGGGCATGAAAAAACCCGCTGAATGGTTCAGCGGGTTTGGATTGGAATCAGGGTTGATTATTCATTTTCAGCATCAGCGACCATCTTGTCAAGCATCGTCCCAATGAGGGCAACGGTTTCGCCGTTGGTGCCGCCGTCGCTTGATCCCGTCACCATCACGCGAGGCGTGATTTCAATGCGGTTCTCGCCAATCACTCGCAAGACCTCGATCATCGCGGCGTTGGCTTTACCGATTTGATCCGCGATCATTTTATAGGCGTTGGCCTGGGCGGTTGCTTCGATCTCGATGGATTCAGCTTGGGCGCGGGCTTCGATGATTCGCTTCTCTTTGTCTTGTTCGGCGATTTTTACTTCATAGGACGCGGTGGCGAGTCGTTTTTCTTCCTCGGCTTCTTGCTGGGTCTTTGACAGTTCCTTCTGTTGGACCGCAGCTTTTTGTTGTTCTTGGAAGGTGATTTGTTCTTGGACTGCGATTTCGCGGTCGCGCTGGGTATTGAGGAGTTGGCCTAGGGTTTCTTCGTCGCCGACATCACCGATGCGGACGCCTGTGATGGTGACGCCCATCCGGGCCATTTCGTGTGCGATCATTTCGAGCGATTTGGATTCCTGGGTCGAGCGTTGGTTCACATAATCCAGTGCTTTGACGCCTTCGGCGTTGTTGCGGAAGATCGCTCGAACCGTCGAATTGAGCTTGGCAAGAAGCGGCTCGATCTCGGCACCAAGTTTGGCAACAACAATTGGCGCGTTCTTGGGTTCGATTTTGTATTCGACGCGAACATCGACGGGGAAGGTGAAGCCGTCGCTGGTGCGGACGGTGATTTCGCGTTGTTCATTGGCGTTGGCACGGTTTCTTGCTGAGCCGCCTTGTTCGATGTATCCTTTTTCGCCAGCGGTGAATCGGATAATCGTTTCGCGTGTGGAGATAATTGACACCGAGTACGCCTTGATATTGACCGGGTATTTTCCGGGATGAAGTACATCGGCCAGGATGCCTTTTTCGCCAGATGATGCGAGGATCACGGGCTCGTCGTCTTCAACGACCTTGGTTGAGAGCGTGGGTTCACTGCCAAAGTTGCTCTTGAGAACGGCCACCGCTGCGGGTGGAACCTCGGTCGTTTCCACCAGCGTCACCATGAACAACTCAGGATTCAAGCGATATTTACCGGGGGTCAAAACATTGGACTGAGGTCCCTTTCGGCCATTGCCCGTTGTCAAAAAGAACTTGGGGTCTTCAATCATCTTCTTGAACTCAGCGTTGGTCACTTCTGGAGCAAACACCTGACCGGGATCAAGCGGAAGCCCGTCACGGGATTCAACCAGCCCGATCTTGTCAGCAGGAATATCAATCAACGGGCGCGTATCAATATCGTACAGCACAGGCCAGTACCACAAGTGCCATCCAGGTGAAAGAACATCCGCCTGGATGCCCATCTCGTTGCTGGTTGCCAGAATCTTCCCCGGTGCCAGTGGTGGTCCAAGGGCGTTCTTTTTGACAATGCCCACCGATGTAGCCCCGACATATCGAACCGAGGACATCGCCACCCCAGCGATCAGCACAACCAAGGCAAGAAAGATAATCCCGCCTCGGGCACTCTTGTTGGGGACACGGAAGGCGGAAGTTGCGATCATCCCGGCAAGGATAATCCCGATCATTAAAAAAGCACTCGACATCGTCGTTCTCCATCACCCAATGCGCTCGTCAATGGGCGCGTAAGGGGGTTTCCTGTATGGTACCAGTGGTGGAGCCCAAAGCGCACAAAGGACGCCCCTGACGACTACGATCCACACCAGCAGCAGAGCGAATAGTCCTTCGTATTGGGATTCTCGTCTGTTCGATTTCAATAAATACCCCCGCCCGAGGCACCCAAATGACCTGGCTCAAGATCAAAGACGCATTTACCGCCGATCCCGGCGTCGAACTGACCATCAAAGGATGGGTTCGCACCAAACGCGATTCCAAAGCCGACGGCGGCCTTTCCTTCATCGCCGTCAACGACGGCACCTGTTTTGACCCCATCCAGGTCGTCGCCCGCCATGACCTGCCCAACTACGAAGAAATCGCCAAACTCAACACCGGATGCAGCGTCGAAGTCGATGGCGTCCTCGTCGAATCCCAAGGCAAAGGCCAGTCCGTCGAAATTCAAGCCACAGCCGTCCGCGTCATCGGCTGGGTCCAAGACCCAGACACCTACCCGGCCTCCAACAAACGGCACTCCTTCGAATACCTCCGCGAGGTCGCCCACCTGCGAACACGGACCAACACCTTCGGGGCCGTCGCTCGCGTTCGTCATACGCTTTCTCAGTCGATTCACCGTTTTTTGGATGATCAAGATTTTTATTGGGTCCATACGCCGATCATTACGGGGTCTGATTGTGAGGGAGCCGGCGAGATGTTCCGGGTATCCACGCTCGACTTCATGAACATTCCCAAGACCGACGACGGACAGGTCGATTTCTCCCAAGACTTCTTCGGCAAAGAATCGCACCTCACCGTCTCAGGCCAGCTCAATGTCGAAACCTATTGCAGTTCACTGAGTCGGGTGTACACCTTTGGGCCAACCTTTCGGGCAGAAAACTCCAACACCTCGCGGCATTTGGCCGAGTTCTGGATGGTTGAACCAGAGATTGCGTTTGCGGATTTAGAGGATGATGTTGAACTTGCCTCTGGAATGCTCCGGGCGTGTGCCAGCGACCTGCTTGAAACCCGCATGGACGACTTGGAGTTCTTCAACCTCCGAATCGAAAAAGGGATCATTGATCGGCTCAAGATGATTGTTGAGTCGCCGGTCAAGACGATCACCTACACCGAAGCCATCAAGATCATCGAGGGCTGCAACGAGAAGTTTGAGTACCAGGTCAAGTGGGGCAGCGATATGCAGTCTGAGCATGAACGGTATTTGTGCGAAAAACATTTCAAACAACCCGTCGCGGTGATCAACTACCCCAAGGACATCAAGGCCTTTTATATGCGGCTCAACGATGAAGGCACCGACGGTGCGCCAGGGCGGACCGTCGCGGCCGTCGATATTCTGGTGCCAGGTGTCGGCGAACTCGTCGGCGGCTCGCAACGCGAAGAACGCCTCGATGTACTCGACGCCCGCATTACCGAGATGGGGCTCGACATCGACGACTACTGGTGGTACCGCGATCTTCGGAAGTATGGCACGGTGCCTCATGCGGGATTCGGACTCGGCTTTGAACGGCTGGTTCAGTTCTGCACCGGGATGCAGAACATCCGCGATGTGATTCCATTCCCACGCGCCCCACGCCAGGCCGAGTTCTAAAATGCGATTTTTCATCAGGTCTCTTGTGCTGTGTTTGTGCGTTTCGACGGCGGTCGCGTCAGTCCCAGTGGACCAGGTTCGTAAAACGCTCGATTTGATGGAACAAGCGGTGTTGAAGCGAGACTCTGGTGCATACATGGCGTTGGTTGAGCCACGCGACCAGAACTTTGCTACCGAACGCCGGGCTTGGTTCAAAGACCTTGATTTGAATCCAGTTCAAAAATTCGAGATGAGTATCGTCGGCGATCCAGAAATGACCGCCGACGATGATACTGAGTTCATCGCTCGCATCGAGGTTCGGTGGACGCTCAAAGGCGATGGCGTTGATCGCTCGATCCAATACGATGCACTTTTTCGTGCGGTCAGTCGTGCCGATGGTGACTGGCGATACGCCGGTCGAAAATGGGACGAGCGGATGGCGATTTCAGTTTCACATGGCCCATTCTACCGTGCCCAAGTTTTTTATGGAAGCGACGATCTGGGCTTTGCATCTGGAGTGATTTCCAATATCCGAAAGATACAGCAGCAAATTGAGCGGGAACTTGATTTGAAGCTCAGTCGGCCACTCATTGTCAAGACCTATCCGGATATGGCTTCGCTTCAGTATTCGATTGCCCTTGGGTACTTGAATCCGATCTCAGGTTGGAACGAGCCGGGCGAGTCGATCAAACTTCTCGCACTCAAAGATGTGCCGCGCGAGCGCGTATCATCGCTTCTTGCCCATGAGATCGGTCACGCCGTGAGCTTTGAGTTTGGTGATCAGATTCTCAACGCTCCTTGGTGGTCGCTCGAAGGCATCGCCGAGTTGGTTTCTGATCCGTATCGGTCGTCATCGATCGATTCGCGTCACCTCAGCATCGCCAAGCAGGTCAAGCAAGGCGATCGACGCACATGGGATCAACTCAGCGACTTTAAAGGCCAAGCCCTCAATCACGCGACCTATGTGTATCCACAGGGTTGGTCGATGGTGCGGTACATCACCCAGCGGTTCGGGAAGAAAGCCCGGAACAAATGGTTTGCTGAGATGGGCAAGGGCGCGAGTGTCGAAGAAGCCACGCTCAAAGTGCTTCGGGTGTCATTCGAAGATTTGGATATGGAATGGGAAGCCGAGATGATCAGTATTGCTCAGCAGGCGGGTGCAGAATCAGCAGATCAGCCGTAAATGTAAATACTAAGGCAACACATTAATCGCCGGATTGACAATCAACGATTCCTCAGCACTGATCACCCGCGTCGGAGCAACCTCAGGTTGCGGGGTCGTGGGTGTTCGGAACAACAGCAAATACGACCAGAGCACCACGCCAAGGAACCCCGTCCACAGAGCGACAAACCCGATCGCATTGCGTACTTCCGGCGATTGCTTGGCAAGTGGCTTGGACAGCAGGATCGTTCCACGAGCCAGCAGCGGTGTTGCGTGGGTGATCACCATGACGATTGCTGTTCCCATCGCCATCGCCAAGGCGTCCATCGTTTTGCCTTTGAATGGATCAATCTTGTCGATCCGAGGCCGAGCAACTTCGACACACCGTTCAAACCATGCAGGAATTGGAATGGATTCTGTCGCATCTTGGTTTTCAAGGGCGTCAATTTCGCTCTGGACATCAGGGTCCAACGCTGGCGTAGTAGGCGTTGTTTCGGATGCTACAGCCGGAGTATCTTTGGGGGCAGGGTCAATTGTTTGCTCTGCGGGTTTCTCGGCGGATTCGTCGACAGGTTTGGCTTCTGGCTCTTGGATTGGTGTGTCGTTGGCTGTTGGTTGGGTCGTTGATGGAGAGGAGGCCTCAGATTCATTTGAGTCTTCAGCCGTATCGGCAGGGCTCAACAACTCATCAGCAAGTCCTGCAAGGGAGTCGGGAAGGGTGCCGGGCTCATTTTTATCATCGTCTTGGTCTTCACTTTCGGGTTTGGCTTGGACTTCGAGAGCTTCTTCAATGGCCGAGGCCACCGCTTCGCCGCTGACCAACTCGCCATCTTCGGTTTCAAAGTCTCCATCGAGCATGTCGTCGGCCGCCTCAGCCAACGCGCTGTCGAGCATGTCCATCGAATCATCAAACGCATCGCCAGTTTCCGCTTCTTGTATAGATTCAGTTTGCACGGATTCATTTGGAGGGGATTCTGTTTTTGCTACAGATTCTGCTTCGACGGGCTCCTCATCTGGTTCAGATTCGGCCGAATCAGTCAATAGATCATCAGCAACCAAATCAGACTGTGGCTTAGGTTCATCCTGATCGTCGGATGATTCAAGAAGTTGATCGATTGATGTCAAGAGTTCTTCAGGATCAGCTTCAGGATCGGTTTCTGCACTCGTTGCTTCTGCTGTTTCCTTAACCGCTTCCTCTGGAATGATGTCTTCCGGTGTTTCGGGTTCTGGATCGACATCCACAGATTCCGATTCTTGAGCAATCTCATCTTCGACCACAGATTCGGCTTCATCAAGCAGGGCCTCGATGCTCTGAGCAACCAAATCCTCGGCCTGAGTCTCCACTTCCTCAATCGCCTCCAACGCATCTTGGGCAGTGTCGGTTGGTTCGGATTCAGTCTCTGTCTGATTCTCAACGGACTCAGATTCAGGGGACTGAATTTCTGGAGAATCTATTTCGGGTTGGGGGGCGATGGTGCCGTCATCGGTGATCAGCGCATTTGGATCAAAAACCTGCTCCTCCTTGGGAGCGTAGGTTTTGGTGGTTTCTTCGATCTCTTCGAGCAGTGAATCGATAGACTCGATCAGATCGGGGGCGTTGTCATCTGTATTTTGTGGCACAGCGTACAGATGATCGACCTCCAATCACCCGAACTCAAGGAATATCGGCCGTAAACTGGTATTCTGGCTACGATTCAACAACCAACGCATAGTGCCCGATCCATGCCCATACCCACCTCCACCCATCACCGCGTCATGTTCTCGGACCTTGCCCAGTGCCAGTCTCCCGAACTCATCACCATCCAAGGCCCAGAAGCCCAACACCTCGCCAAGGTCAAAAGAGCCCGTATCGGCGAAATAGTGGGGGTTCTCGACGGACGAGGGGCCATGGGCATCGGTGAAATCGCCGAGATCACCGGCTCCAAACAACGCCCAATGGTCGCCATCATGCTCGATCGAATCGAAATGATCGCCCCAACCACCCCACAAATCGACATCTGCTGCCCCGCTCCCAAAGGCGACCGCCTCGAACGCATGATCGACCAACTCACCCAGATCGGGGTGACATCTTGGACTCCCCTTATTTCCGACCGTTCCGAACGCGACCCAAAGGCCATTCGGCTCGATCGCCTCGATCGGATCATCAACGAGGCCCTCAAACAATGCACCCGTGCCCGTTCGTTGATCATTCATAATCCCGTGACTTTGGATCAACTCTTCGATGGTGCCCAGTCCGAATTATCCTTGTCGATATTGGTGTGTGATGGCCAAGGGGCATCGTCATTGGCGGCATCGGATGTGGGGCAGGCCGCTCGGATATTGATTGGTCCCGAAGGGGGCTGGTCGGATGCGGAACGGTCTGTCTTTTTGGATGCCAAACTTCCGGTTCGACGGCTGGGTGTTCATGTTTTGCGTTTAGAATCCGCCGCCGTCGTCGCCGGAGCGTTGGCACTTGCTGGTGCATCCTCGCCCATCCCATTTGGAGATCAATAACATGAAACGAATCTTCCTCACACTTACAGCGGCTTTGTTGTGCAGCCCCGTCGGAACCGCTCTGGCCGAACCGCTTGATGCGGCCACCAAAGAGCAAGGCCGGGCCGTCGTCGATCGAGCCATCGACTTCCTCCGAACCCGTCAAAATCCAGACAATGGCGGCTGGTCCCACAATCCCCAAGGCCCAAGTTTCCCGGCCATCACCGGATTGGTCATCAACTCAATGCTGCTTGATCCCCGGATTGATTCGACGGATCCGGCTGTGGATCGAGGCATCGACTACATACTCTCCTTTGCCAAGGACGATGGCTCCATCCACGACAACATGCTCCCAAGCTACAACACCGCCATCTGCGTCAGCGCACTGACCCATGCCCGGAGCATGAAAACAGATTCGGCCGTCGCATCGGGCATCAGGTTCCTTCGCACAGTCCAGTACCACAACACCAATACCGGCGGCGCCGAGGCCCCAGATTTCCATGAACCCGTCGCTGAGTCTCATCCCTACTACGGCGGTGTCGGCTACGGCAAACACGGCCGCCCAGACCTGTCCAATCTCAGCTTCTTCCTCCAAGCCATGCACGATTCTGGTGTGTCTTCCCAAGACCCCGCCTACCAACGGGCGTTGGTGTTTTTGTCGCGTGTGCAGATGAACGACGCGACCAACGACATGGCGTACGCCGATTCGTCCAATCAGGGCGGGTTCATTTATGCAACGGTGCCCAACGCCGAGTCCATCGACGGCCGCGCCGGTCAATCCATGGCCGGCACCATCACCGAGACCACCGAAGATGGCGGCTCTCTTACCCGTCTGCGGTGCTATGGCTCGATGACCTATTCAGGATTCAAATCCCTGATCTTTGCCGACTTGCCTCAAGACGACCCGCGTGTCATCGCCGCATGGAACTGGATCGAGTCCAACTACTCGCTTGAAAACAATCCAGGCATGGGCGATCAGGGCTATTACTACTTTTTATGTGCAATGGGACGGGCTTTGGATGCCTACGGGGCCGACACCATCGGGGACATCGACTGGCGCGTTGATCTGGTGGATACACTTGCACAACTCCAGTTGCCCGATGGATCGTTTACCATCAAGCACGAGCGATGGCTCGAAAATAACCCAGACCTCATCACGGCCTACGCCGTCATCGCACTCCAACACGCCATCAACGAATAATCAAACCCAAAAACAGTCAGTACGAAAGAGAGTTCCCAATGACCACTGCCCAGACCCAAGCCCAGGCCCAAACCCTTCCCAAGCACTACACCGAACTTTGCGATCTCATGCACGCCAAGGGCACCCTTGGATCGGTGATGGCTCTGGTCAGTTGGGATCAAGAAACCTACATGCCCGCTGGTGGTGCCAAAGCCCGCGCCGATCAATCTTCTCTGCTGGCCCGTCTGATGCACGGCCAAGCAACCAATCCACGCATCGGAGAACTCTTGGATCAATGCCAAGCCGACAACGATCTCAACGATCCAAACTCAGAGCATGGCCCCAACATCCGCGAAATGCGCCGCGACTATGACAAAGCCACCAAACTCCCATCCGATCTCGTCGCCAACCTCGCCAAAGCACAATCCCAGGCCCAGGACATCTGGAAAGTCGCACGAACCAACAACGATTTTCCGTCCTTCATCCCCGCACTGACGACCGTGATGGATCTGACCAAAGAAAAAGCATCGTGCTTGATGTCCGACGAACACAACGAACTCTACGATGCACTGCTCGGCGAATACGAACCCGGCTCAACCGCCGACGAAATCGAAGCGGTCTTTACACCATTGCGTGATCGACTCAGTGCATTCATCGCCGAACTCAAAGACAACGGCACACCCCCCAAAGTGGATTTCTTGCATCAGGAGATCGCTGTTGAGAAACAACACGCCTTTGGCAAGGCCGTGACGGCCGCGTTCGGGTTTGATTACTCCAAGGGTCGTCTTGACACCACGACCCACCCGTTTTGTTCTGGGTTCGCTGCCGGCGACACCCGCATGACCACCCGCTACAGCCCCAACAATTTCCCCGACGCCATCGGCTCGACCATGCACGAATGCGGCCACGGCCTCTATGAACAAGGACTCCCCAAAGCGACCGGATTGTTCGGCACGCCACTGACCTCGGCGATTTCGCTGGGCATCCACGAATCCCAATCCCGCATGTGGGAGAACATGGTCGGGCGGAGCAAAGCGTTCTGGACCTGGGCTCTTCCCCTTGCCAACAAGCATTTCGACGGGGCGTTCAAAGACATTGATCTTGACACATTCACCAAAGCGATGAACACCGCGACCCCAAGTTTCATCCGTGTTGAGAGTGACGAATCCACCTACAACCTCCATGTCATGCTTCGGTTTGAACTCGAACGGGCGATGCTCCGCGGCGACCTGGCGATCAAAGATTTGCCCGAGGCATGGAACACCAAGTTCAAAGATTTCCTAGGGCTCGATGTTCCCGACGACGCGACGGGCTGTTTGCAGGATGTGCATTGGAGCTTTGGTTTGGTCGGCTACTTTCCGACTTATACCTTGGGCAATCTCAACGCCGCCCAGATGTGGGAGACGATCAACGAGCAGATTCCTGACCTCGACACCCAGATCGCCGCCGGCGAGTTTGGTGCGTTGCTCAAGTGGACCCGAGAAAACATCCACCAACACGGCCGCCGCTACACCGCCAGCGAAACCATCGAACGGGCGACCGGCAAGCCGCTCGGTGCCGATCCACTCATGCGTCACCTCGAAAGCCGCGTCCGTCCGGCGTATGGGCTGTGATCAGAGTTCGATCTTCAACGCCCCCGCTAATTTCTCAAAATCCTCAATCGTGTTGAAGAGTTGTGCGCTGATCCGCATCACCCGTGGATGGATCCCAGGCAGTGCCCACACGGGCACCTGAATATCGTGCTTGCTGTAGAGCGCGTCCCACAGCGAATCGTCGTATATTTCGCCTTTGGTGACATCGCCTGGCAGTGGAATCCCGACCATCGTGCCGATCATGGATTCGGGGACTTGCTGCTTGATTCCCAGGGCATCGCACACAATTCCGGCACCCGCGACGACCAAATCGTGGTTTCGCTTGTACAAGGCGTTCCACCCGCCGGGGAGTTGGGCGCCCATGTGTTCGATGGCGACGGGAATCACCAGATTGCCCGTGTAGTCATTGGTGCCGACATAATCAAAGTCGCACAAGAACGCCGACCGATCCGCTCGTTTTTCATGGACTCGACATGACAAGGCCAAGGGCTGGAACCCGTCCTGACACTCCGGGCTGGTGTAAATAAACCCGGTGCCCTTTGGAGTCGCCAGCCACTTGTGACAACTCCCGGCGTACCAGGTCGGATTGATCGCCGAAATATCCAACGCAATCTGTCCCGGCGCATGGGCGCCGTCGAGAAACACATCAATCCCTCGGCTGCGCAGTTCAGGGACGATCCGTTCCACAGGAAGCACCAACGCGCTGGCGCTGCAAATGTGTGAGATGAGTACCAGTTTGGTTTTGTCGGTGACGCTGTTGATGATCGAGTCGTAGGCCATGTCTTGATCAACAGCCGGGAACGGAATCTTGGCGATTTTGACAACCGCGCCGGTATTCTTGCAGAGCCGGTCGAGTTCGTTCATGGTGGCCATGTATTCGTGGTCGGTGATGAGGATTTCGTCGCCTGCTGTGAGATCAAGATTGTTGAGTACGGTCGCCACGGCCACGGTGCCATTGGGGATCAACGCCAAGTCTTTGCCCGCAACATTGACAAACCGGGCCAAGGCCCCGCGCGCATCGTCGGCGTAAAACTCAAGTTCATATTTGAAGAAATGAACCGCATCGCCTTCAAGCCGGCGGCGGAGTTCGTCTTGACCCGCAGCCACCACATCCGGGCAACACCCATACGACCCATTATTGAGTTGCGTCAGCCCCGCCCGAACCGGAAAGCGAGCCGGCTCAGAAATCCGAGACGCCAAACACGCCAGAATCGGCTCTGGGCGATTTCCATCGGTGGCGTGGGTAGTTTCGGGCATCTGGGGGGTTTGTTGGGGGGTTTGGGCGGTCTGAAGATCAATCATCGGCATGGCTTTCTGGTCAAAGGAGATTCTCGTACCAAGAGGGTATCGACGAAGAGTACCGGACTTCCAGAATGGATAACGCCCGGACCAGACAATTGTTCAATACCAATGAAATATGCACCAGAAGACCGCCAGGATTTCTCAAAGCTGACACTTGAAATCGAAAGTAGAGATTCGTTTCTCAGCCCTTGAGATCCAGCCCGCGACCCACGGCCACGCCGGTCGCCGCCGTATTGCGGGCCGCCGCCGATGGATGGATCGAATAGGTCCCCGCACTGGTCATTATGGGTTTGGGTCCTGAGACCGTGGCCACATCATTGCTCAGGTTGATCGGGTTGACCTTCGCCGCCACCAGCCGGGTTGGATCGGCGGCCGGTCTTGGAGCAACCGGCTGACCAATCCGTCCGATTGGGGCGGTGTGTTGGGTTGCGGCGGTCGGGGTCGTGGGGGTGGTCGGGGTGGCAGAAGTGACACCTGGGGCACCGAGTGGTTTTTGAACCCGCAGCGTCTGGGCGTAGGCCCGGAGCGCATGGGTGTTTGGGATTGAGTGGGAGGCGTTGATCCGGTCCATCTTCACAGGCCTAACTTGTTTCGATCAATGGTTTGAAATCAATGGTTTGAATCAGAGTGGGTTTGATTCAAAAAGCACTAATCGGTATCGAGAATCGCACAACGCCGTTCCACGGCCTGTCCATTCGATGATTCACGCCCATCCATGAGCGACAGAACCATCGTACCAGATTCACCATCGTCAATCACGCACAATCTTCGCCATAACCATCATGGACCTTAAGAAATCGTGTTCTCGGAAGTCGATTCTTGCGCGATCAACGAAAAAGCCCGGATCACGGGGGATCCGGGCTCCTGTATACATTGTGGACGAGATGAATCTCGCAGGTTTATTCGTCATCATGACCAGCAAAGGCCGCCACGACTTCTTGCTGGATATGAGCGGGTGTGTTTTCTTCGTGCGAGAAGTCCATGGTGTAGGAGCCGGAGCCGCCTGAGATGGATTTGAGTTCTGTCGAGAAGTTTTGGAGTTCGCTCAACGGCGCTTGGGCAACGACGGTGCACATATTGCCTGGGAGCATTTTGGTGTCTTGGACGCGCCCGCGTTTGGTTGACAGATCGCCGGCGATGTCACCCATTTTGTCAGATGGCACCGTCACTTCCAGATGAACAATTGGCTCCAGTAGCACTGGGTTGGCTTTGGTGACCGCTTCGATGAAGGCCTTTTTCCCAGCGGTGATGAACGCGATTTCTTTGGAGTCCACCGCATGGAACTTGCCATCAAAGACTTCGACTTTGACCCCTGACATCGGGTATCCAGCCACAGCCCCATGTTCGAGCGCCAACTTAATGCCTTTTTCAATCGCAGGCATGAACTGACGCGGGATCGAGCCACCAACGGTGGCGTTGACAAACTCGAAACCCTCTTCGTGATCCGCTGGCAATGGCGATACCCGCAAATGCACTTCACCAAACTGTCCTGACCCGCCGGATTGTTTTTTGTGCCGGTAGGACGCCTCGGCGGTGCCTGTGATGGATTCGCGATAGGCGACCTTGGGCACCTCCGTCAACAGCTCAAGTCCATATTGGTCTTTGATCCGTTCGATGATGATGCGAAGGTGCAGCTCGCCCAGGCCTCGAAGCACGGTTTGCTTGGTTGCTTTGATCCGTTCAAGCCGAAGGCAAGGGTCCTCGGCGAGAATTTTGTGAAGTGCTGTCGAGAACTTGGTTTCATCAGCATGATTCTTGAGTTCCACAGCCAGCCCGTACATCGGCTTGGGCAAAGGCAAGGGCTTGAGGTGCAGTGAATCCAATTCATGCCCTTCATGAAGCACAGCGTCAAAGTGAACATCATCAATCTTCCCAATCGCTCCAATATCACCGGGCCCAAGTGAATCAACCTCGATGGATTCTTTGCCTTGCCGTTTGAGCAAATGCCCGATGCGCAACGGCTTCTTCTGATCCCCAATGAGGATTTCGGATTTGGATTTGATCGTGCCTTGGTGGACACGGAAGACACCGAGCTTGCCAACAAAGGAGTCGGTGGTCACTTTGAAAATGTGCGCAATGACTGGCGAATTTGCTTTTTCATCAGCAGCAAAGGCCACTTCTTCACCATCCTCTGAACGCTTGAGGAACGGGCGAGGATTGCCTTCAAGCGGATTGGGCAAGATCGAAGCGAACAGGTGCAGCATCGGATTCACGCCCGCGCCAGTTTTTGCGCTGCAATAGCAGATCGGAACAAGGTGTCCTTCGCGGAGTGCTTGTTCAAAGACATCGTGGAGTTCTTTTTTGGAGATGTTTGATTCGTCGCCATCTTCGAGGTACTTGTCCATCAGATCGTCTTGGATCTCGACGATCTGTTCGATGATCGCTTGGTGGGCGTCTTCTTCGGATGAGAACAGCGTCTCGCCTTCGCCTTCGTCATCAAATACGGAGATGGTGTCACTTTTGTCGGGTGTCGGCAGGTTGATCGGCAAACACTCGGTCCCGAAAGTCTCACGGATCTGTTCGGTGAGCATTTCAAGATCACACCGCTCATCATCAATCTTGTTGACAATAATCATCCGGGGCAGGTTTCGGTCCTTGGCAATCTTCATCATCCGCCGGGTCATCGGCTCGATGCCGCTGTGGGCGTCGATGACCACCGCGATGGTTTCGACCGCGGGGAAGACCGAGATCGCGTGGCCTACAAAGTCTGACAAGCCCGGTGTGTCGATCAGGTTGACCATATGGCCTTCATGCTCGAAATGGAGCATGGTTGTTCTGAGTGAGTGTTGGTGGTATTTTTCTTCGTCGGACCAGTCAGAGAAGGTGGAGCCGTCTTCGATGGTTCCCATGCGTGAGATGGTGCCGGTGGCGAACAGCAACCGCTCTGCCAGCAGAGTCT
>JALSHW010000169.1 GCA_026982035.1 Phycisphaerales bacterium
TCGGTATTGCTTCGTTGGCATTGGCGCCAGATCACCCAAATACACCGGTGCAGGCGGAATGCCACGCTGAGTTTCTGGTCCCCCGATCCACGAGGTATTCCGAAAGGCGATAAGCAAAATGGTGAGAACCAAGGTTGTTCCGATTCCGAATGTGATTGCTCGAACACCTACCCATATCCATCTCTTCATTTTCGTTTTTTTACGCATCCGAAAAATCATGCCCCGCCGCATACTCCCCGCTCTGCAACTTCTGCATCGACCTCAAAACATCATTCAAAAGCGAACTCGCCCCAAACCGGAACCACTCCCCACTCAACCATCCTTCCCCAAGCGTCTCATTGACCATACACAAATAATGCCACGCCTGCTTCCCAGTCCGAATCCCCCCCGCCGGCTTCATCCCAATCTTCTTCCCCCCCCGACTGACTTCGTCTCTGATCGCTTCCAACATCACCAGCGTCACAGGCATCGTCGCCGCCGGACTCACCTTCCCCGTCGAAGTCTTAATAAAGTCCCCCTCCCGAATCTCCCCAATCGCAATATCGCTCGCTCGCCGAACATTGTCATAGGTCTTGAGTTCCCCCGTCTCCAAAATCACCTTCAAATGCGCCTTCCCACACGCCTCCACCACCGCCCCAATCTCCTCGGCCACAACCCCATACCGCCCAGACAAAAACGCCCCCCGATTAATCACCATATCAATCTCATCAGCCCCATCGGCCACCGCCCGCTCCACATCCCGAATCCGAATATCAAGCGGATACTGCCCCGACGGAAACCCCGTCGCAACAGACGCCACATTCACCCCAGTCCCATCAAGCAACTCGGCCGCATAAGGCACCATCGACGGATACACACACACCGCCGCCACAGGCCCCAATCTTTTACCCAACAGTTCCTCATCCCGCTCCCAAGGCCGAACCGCCTTCCGACACAAACTCCGCACCTTCTCAGGCGAATCCGCACCCTCCAGCGTCGTCAAATCAATCATCGACACCGCCAACTCAAGCGCCGCTTGTTTCGATTGCTTCTTAATCGACCGCGTCGCAAACGAAGCCGCCCGACGATCAACCATCACCCCATCAACAGTGGGGGAGTTGGGAAGTGAATACGCCATCATTCTTCTCCCTCGCCTTCATCCACAATCTCCACAACCCCCGCCGGCAACCCCGTCGACTCCCACACAATCCATCCCCCTAAAAACAACCGCACCCGATCCTTGAGCATCGTGTTGTACCCCCCCTCAATCATCCGCTTAGCCATCGCCCGAGCACTCGCCGATCCCGGATTCTCCCCATACACCACAAGATTGTCATACTTGAGCAACTCCGGGTCCGCGTCATACCGCAGATCAATCTCATTGACCCGAATATTCCGCGCCCCCTTGATATGCCCCGCATCAAACCGCGAATGCTTCCGCACATCAATAAACAGCACCGCCTCATCATCCGAGAGCCCCTCGTCATACAACTCCATCGCCCGATTCAGATCAATAAACTCGATCTTCTTATCCGACAAGTTCCCCTTGCACCCACCCATCCCACAAAGAAGCCCCCCAGCCAGCCCACAAAGAACCACAGCCCCAAAGACAATCCGCCACAATCGAGTCATCTGTTCCATTCAGTGCATCCTTCTCCGGGCAGCACACGAATACCAATTCATCAGTATTCAACAGCCACAAGTCATCTCAATGCAGTATCATACACCAACAAACCATCCATTCCCCACCCCCCAAAAAGCAGCAGGAACCCATCAATGAACACCCAACGCCGATTCATCTCCCTGCTTCTCCTCACCGCCGCCTTCATCATGCTCGCCCTCGCATCCAAAGCCACCACCTCCAACCCGTCTAACCAATCCACCCTCGCCCCAGGCGACAAAGCCCCCGACTTCACCCTCACCGACCTCGACGACAACCCCCACACCCTCTCCGACTACACCAAAGCAGGCAACATCGTCGTCCTCGAATGGTTCAATCCAAACTGCCCCTTCGTCCGCAAACACTACATCGACGACCGCAACACCATGACCGCCACCCAAGCACAGTTCAAATCCGAAAAAATCATCTGGCTCCGCATCAACTCCGCCTATGGCCGACACCCCTCCGCAGAAATCCCCTACAACAAACAAGCCGTCACCGGCTGGAATCTCAAAAGCCCAATCCTCCTAGACACCTCAGGAAAAGTCGGCCACGACTACCACGCCACCCGCACCCCAGAGTTCTTCATCATCACCCCAGACCAAACCCTCGCCTACCAAGGCCCCATCGACGACCGCACCGACGCCGCCGCACCAGGCAAAAAAAACTACATCCAAGAAGCCCTCACCAACCTCCTCGCAGGCGACCAAATCACCACCCCAAAAAGAAAGCCCTACGGCTGCAACATCAAATACGACTAATCAATCAGCTCGTACAACGAATCAAAAAACACACAAAAACCCGTGGCACAGGCGTCCCGCCTGTGTTCTTCCATCTCCTTCTCTTCACGCCTCCCCCCAATCCACCCGATACACTACAAACACCAACCCCAGCCCGGAGCAAAAAATGTTCGACATCCCAGGCCCCCTAGGCACCCTCGTCAACTTCCTCACCATCGCCCTTGGCTTCGGCTCCATCATCTTCGTACACGAACTCGGCCACTTCCTCGCCGCAAAATGGGCAGGCATCCGCGTCCTCGCCTTCTCCATCGGCTTCGGAAACATCGCCCTCTCCTACCGCAAAGGCCTAGGACTCCAACGCGGCTCCTCAGAACCACACTACCAAAAACTCCTCCGCGACAACAACAACGACCACACCACCCTCAACATCTCCCCCACCGAATACCGCCTAAGCTGGCTCCCCCTGGGCGGCTATGTCAAAATGCTAGGCCAAGAAGACCTCAACCCCGACGCCACCTCCACCGCCCCCGACTCCTACCAAAACGCCTCCATTCCAAAACGATTGGTCGTCATCAGCGCCGGAGTCATCGTCAATGTCATCA
>JALSHW010000170.1 GCA_026982035.1 Phycisphaerales bacterium
AGGGCGTTATATAATTTGGCCAAATTGTCTGGGTTTGGGCTCAGGCGGCGTGTTTGATGGATGAACTGGGTGCATATTCCAGTTCATCGACGGCCCAGCGGACGACATCGCGGAGGGTGACAATCCCAATGCAATGACCGGTCTGGCCTACTACGGGCAAGCAGGAAATGCGATGATCGAGCATCACACGGGCGGCGGCTCTGAGTGCGGTATTGGAGCGAACTGCGATGAGTTGGCGGGTCATGATCTGGTGGGCTCGGCGGTCCAGGAGTGAACGATCGGCGGTGCGTTCGCCCATTGTGCCAACGAATGGGGAGATGTTTTTGAGGAGGTCTCGGTCTGAGATGACGCCGACGCATTCTCGGTGGTCGCCATGGACGATGAGGTGGTGGTATTTGTTGGCTTCGAACATATCGCGGATGACGCGGATGGAGTCGTCCATCGAGACGGTCTCGACGGGCTTGGTCATGACATCGCTGACGATGAGTGGTGGGGTCATGGGTGGTTGATCGGGTGTTGTGGGCGTGCGCTACACTGTGGTATGAGCGATAACGATTCTGTGGGTGAAGGTGTAGGGTTTGGGCCGTCTGCGATCTGGGCTCCTTGGCGGATGGCGTATATTGAGTCGTTATCGGGTGGGGGGGGGTCATCCGATAATGCAGATGTGAAGAAGGCTAATTTTGGGGGGAGTACTTTGGGGGGGAGTACTTTGGGGGGGAGCGGGAGTTTTTTGCTTGATTATTGGCAATCGCCGGAGTGTGATGCGGTAAATCATGTGATTGAACGGACTGAGGATGGGTTGATTTTGCTCAATAAGTATCCGTATTCCAATGGGCATCTTTTGGTTGCGTTGGGTGATGCTCGGCCGACGCTTTTGGATTATGAAGTTGAGCAACGGGCGGCGTTGTGGGTGTTGGTTGATCGGGCGGTGGGGTTGGTGGAGCGGACGCTTGAGCCACAGGGGTTGAATGTTGGGATCAATCAGGGGTTGGCTGGGGGTGCGGGGGTGCCGAGCCATTTGCATGTGCATGTGATTCCGCGGTGGAGTGGGGATACGAACTTTATGACGAGTGTGGGGGGGGTTCGGGTGATTCCGGGTGCGCTGGAGGCGATGTATGGGCGGTACTTACGGGTTGTAAGATGAAGAGGAACGCAGAGGCGCAGAGAAGATTTTTGAACTCGAAGATCGCGAAGGGCTCGAAGGGGGAAGAGAAGAATTATGTTTGGGAAGAGGATTCAAGAATGTCGGATTCGGTGATTGGGGTGTCGGCTTGGATGGATTGGGATGTTTTTGAGCCGAGGATTTGGTTGAGTTTGTAAGGGGGGATTCCTGTTCCTGGGCGTTTGATGGTGAGGTGGTTTTTGGTGAGGGTGGTGCCGGCGGGGATGTCGCATGTGGAGGTGATGGATTGGCGGGCGACTGTTCTTACATCTTGTTCGCAGTCGAGGACTCGTTTTCGTGAATCAACTGATGTGTCTATTGAACCTTTTTGAACGCTTCCAGGGAGTTTGCCAACATACTCAGCAAACAATGATGGGGTCAGTGACGCTTTGTGATCTGGGCCTTGTGCGGTTTGGTCGTATGTAAAATGTTTTTCGAGAATCTCGGCACCGGCAAGTACCGCTTTTCGTCCTGTGTCTGTACTCAATGTGTGATCGCTGTAGCCGATCGAACAAGATGACGCTTCAAAGACTGAACGCATCATTTCGATCGCGTCATCTGGTGCTGGATAACTGCTGACACACTGTAAAAATGCCAGTTTTGTTTTCCGGATATTGTCAAGCCATTGTGATGCTTGGTTCACTTCTTCCCATGTGCTGGCGCCGGTGCTGACGACCATCGGCTTTTTGGTGTGCATCAATGCTTCGAGGAGTGGTTTGTTGATGATGTCGGGGCTGGCGGTTTTGTAGGCGTCCCAGGGGAGGGTTTGGGCGATGGGGACGAGTTCTGTACTGAAGACGGTGACGATGGCGTGGATGTCCTTTGAGTGTGCGCGTTCGACGACCAACGCCATTTCGTCGATGGTGAGTTCTAATCTTCGGAGCATTTTTATTGGATCGGTTTCGCCGGCGGTTTTTTGGTAGGCGGCGAGTTTGGCGGCCTTGCTCATGAGGCGGTCGGTTTCGAAGAATTGGAGTTTGATGGCGTCGGCGCCGGCTTCGGCGGCGGCGTCGGTGAGTTGTAGGGCGCGGCCAACATCGCCGTCGTGGTTGACGCCGATCTCGGCGATGATGTAGGGGGGGTGGTTGAGGCCTATTTGTGTGTTGCCGATTTTCATTTTACTTTTACCATTTTGTTTTTTACCACAGAGGGCACAGAGGGCACAGAGGGCACAGAGAAGAGAGAAAGAAAGAGATGGTGGAAGAGAGAAGAGTTAGAGAACCATGCGTTTGAGTCCTGATTTGAGGGTTGATTGGTTGAAGTTCATGAGGAGGCCGATTTTGCAGTTGCTGAGTTTCATGTAGGTCAAGAGTTGAGCTTGGTGAACTTTGTTGAGTGTTTCGACCGCTTTGATTTCGAGTACGATACGGTCTTCGATAAGAAGATCGAGCCGGAGGCCTGATCGTACGATGCGGTCTTTGTATTTGACATCCATACGGACTTGATTGGTTGCTTGAATTCCTGAATTGCGGAGTTCGTCAAGTAAACAAACTTCGTACACAGACTCGAGCAATCCTGGACCCAACTCTTGATGGACACGCATCGCACAACCGATGATTTTGTGTGTCAAATCCGCATCCTCCCCATCCCTCTCTTTCTCCACTTCTCCACTCCTGTCTGAATCTTCTCTGTGCCCTCTGTGGTCAATCTTTCTTTGGTTCTTTCTTTTAAGATGGCATCGGCGACGAGTTGGTCGATGTGGGTGTCGATGTCGATGACCTCGCCTTCGTTGGTCATGATGCCTCGGCGGTCGGTGCCGAGGAAACTGTGTGGGCCTGTTGGTGCGTTGAGGCGCTGCATGAGTGCGTCGGGGGT
>JALSHW010000171.1 GCA_026982035.1 Phycisphaerales bacterium
CGATGAAGTTTGAGAGGGCGTCGGATTCAAAGATCACCCAGTTGGTGTTTCCCATCGCTT
Source organism: Phycisphaerales bacterium (assembly GCA_026982035.1). GTDB lineage: Bacteria > Planctomycetota > Phycisphaerae > Phycisphaerales > UBA1924 > UBA1924. The sequence goes on from JALSHW010000171.1 coordinate 61, forward strand.
CGATCTGGATGGGACCGTTGCTGAGCCGGGCGTCTTCATGGATGTAGGCGACCCAGTGGGTCATCAGGAATCCGAGGATCAGGCAGCCGGTCCAGGCGCCCAGCTCGGCGCTTCGTTTGGTTCGTATCCATGCCAGAATCCCGACACCGAGGACCACCGTCGCGACTTTCCAGAGCCCAAGGATGGCTGGGGATTGATATTCCATCATGCCTCTGGCCAATGGGTTGAGTTCGTTCATGCCTGTATGGGTGATGTAGAGGATCGTCAGGTACAGATCCACCATCGACATCGCGGCGATCAAAGCGATCAGCACGATCACCCGAAAGGAACGATTGGTAAACGGGATCGTCACCGTTTTGAGCATTGAATGGCCCGTTGCGGTGCTGGATTGAATGTTGAGGCCCATTGGTGTTCAATCGACGCATATGTGAAATGAAGCATGGATTATTGCCCATCGCCACCGAAGTTTCGCGTTCTCGGGCGTTGGTGATCCGATCCACTACACTAGATGGGCCGTATGAATGACAAGGGTGTGATGGTTCTCGGACAGTCAGCCGACGGAGTGCAGTGTTGCCAGTTTCTCTCTTTACAATTTTTCTACCCAAAAAGATGCCTGGCCTGGCGGATCTTGCTTGGTGGATACTTTTGACACTTGCAATCGCCGCCAATCATGGGGTTGCTCAACCATCTCGATCATCTCAATCGAGCAGCCCGGTCAATCCGGTGTATCTTGCTGATGCGCCTGTCGCGGTTCAGACGATTGAACAGGCGATGGTGCTTACCGCCCAGGGCGGCCACAGCCAGGCCGCCAGAACCCTGAGCCAGCTCATCATCGAACAAGGCGATCGGTTGACGCCGGTCGATGCCACGGGTGAGGTTTGGATCCCGATTCGGCGCAAGATTCAATCGGTGCTTCTTTCAGACCCCGAACTCCTCAAGGCCTATCGACGGATCTCCACACCCAAAGCCCAACGGCTTTTCGATCAAGGCCAATGGAACGAAGCCCGGAAACACTATTGGCTCACCGAGCCCGGTGCTGTTGGTTTACTCAATCAGGCGCAGGTGCTGATCGAATCGGCGAGATTTTCCAGTGGCCGGCGTGTCCTGAATCAACTTCTTACGCACCCCGATGCACCAGCCCACGCCCTGCGCGCTATCGAACTGGCGCAACTGGTTCATCGTGCAGACCCAAGCGATCAATCGGTTGCACTCCTTGAACACTGGTCACGGCTCATCGGAATCACGGTCGTCCCTGAGCCGCCGTTTGATGGGCCGCCCACGCCGCTTGCTTCGGTTTCATCGCTCAAAAGTGCACCGCTTGATTTTGATTCTCCACCGATTCGACTTGATGGGATCGTTTCCAAGCCCATTGCTCAGGTGAAGCTTTCGGTGCCGCCATCGACTGATGAGTTGGGCATTGTCGATGATGTGCCGGGAATGGAAGGCCAGGCCGGCGGTGTCCGAAGGGGAAGCCGGGGAGTCGGTGGCGTGGTGAGTCAGCCCAAGCCCTGGGCGATGCCCGTGGTGCGAGGCGATACGCTGGTGACCAATGATGGGGTGACGATTTCATGCTTTGATCGTTTTACCCTTCGGTCTCGCTGGCGGATGATGACCACCACCGCCGACGATGAAGAACAGGATCGCACCAGCGAAAGTGTCCGCGCTCGGATCGCTCGATCGGTTGAGGATTTGTCCAGCGTCACTATTGTGGGGGACTCGGTGTATGTGGCTGCGGGATTGGCGCGAACGGGGAAACGAACCGGGGATCATCGGATTTTGTCTCTGGATATTCATACCGGAGCCGTCAACCACGCAACGACACTTGAGAAGCTCGATCCATCGTTGGCTGGGGCAACCGTTCGTGGCGCGGTCATTGTCGATGGCGACACCCTGATCGTCGCGGCGCGAAAAAATATGCGTCGAGAACGCCTCGTTGCTCTTGCGCTTGTCGGAATCGACCGCCATTCGTTCAAACATCTCTGGACCCGAGAGATCGGCAGTGCTGGCTCGCTTCCATTTCAGCAGATCGGGCAGATTTCACATTCCGGTATTCTTGATGATGGCGTGCTGTATTGGTCGGACATGATGGGGCTTGTGTGCGCGGTCGAAACGGCGACTGGGGATATTCTCTGGGCCAAGGCGTTGCCGACGACGGATATTTATGCTCGGTATGAGCGCGAGCCATGGACGATGTCGACGCCGATTGTGCGCGACGAATCGGTGTATCTCTTGAGTATTGATGGCCAGCGGATCGACCGACTCGAC
>JALSHW010000172.1 GCA_026982035.1 Phycisphaerales bacterium
CTTGGGATTGATCTCCACAAAGCAGTGTGGATAGGCCCTTCGGAGTTCCTCGGCCTTCATCGTCATCGTTCCAGTGTGCCAATGCTCCATTACCCGACCAGTCGAGAGTACAAATGGATACTCTTTGTCGGCTGGCTCGGCCGGTCCAAGGGCGGGACGGAGCCAGACAATGGCTCGATTATCCGGGGCGGTGTAGAATTTTGTTTCACCCGGAAGCAGCGAATAATCTGCGTATTTTCCTTGATCAAGGGTCGGGTCATCGCCTTTGACAAATCGACGGGCGGTTCCTGGATGATCTTCAGTTGGGCATGGCCAGCGCAAACCACGCTCCTTACGAAGCCGCTCACGGGTGATCCCCATAAAGTCGTAAGGGGTGTCCTTCGACGCAAGCCGAATCTCATCCCAAACATCATCCGTCGTGGTGAACTTGCCTTTGATGTACCCCTTCTTGACCACCCCTTTGTCTTCAAGGCGACCGGCGAAATCGAGCATGATGTCGAAGTCTGAGCGGGCCTGCCCGGGGGGGTCTTTGATTTGCGGGTGAAGTTGATAGCGTCGTTCGGACATCCCAAAGACGCCTGTTTTTTCTGACCACATGGCAGCGGGCAAAACCAAATCAGCGAGCTCAGTTGTCCGGGTAGGGAATATATCGAGGGCCACAATAAACGGTTTATCTTCGCGCTCTTTGCCGATCGCATCGCGTACTGGATGGAGATTGGGCATCGACTGACCCGGGTTGGTCGTCAGCATAACCATCGCCTTGATCTTGTTCTCTGCCAATGCTTGGAACATGGCCACGGTGTGGAGTCCGGGTTTGGACTTGATGATTCCAGGTTTAGATCCCCAGAACTTCTCGAAGAACTTGCGATCCTCTTTTTTCTTCACAGACCGTCCATATGGTAGAAGATGGCAAAGTGTCCCTGTGTCACGGACGCCGCCACAGGCGTTGGGTTGCCCGGTCATGGAGAATGGCGACGCTCCGGGTTTGCCGATATTGCCGGTGATCAGGTGCAAGTTATGCATGAGATTATTGGCCCAGACACCTCGTGTGCGTTGATTAAGTCCCATGGTCCAGATGGACAGCGTTGGTCCATAAGCGAAGAGTCTTGCGGCTTCTTCGATGTCTTTGGCGGGTACGCCTGTGATCATTTCTGCCCGTTGGGGCGTGAAATCTTTCAGGAAGTCGATGTATCCGTCGAGTCCGACATTGACCGGCTGGCCATCCTTGACGATTTTGAACTGGCAGTTTTTTTCGATAAACGCTTCGTCATGATTTCCATCGCGGATAATGCAATGGGCCATCGAATGCAATACGGCCAGATCGTATCCTGGGACCGGTGCCAGATGGACACGCGAAACCGATGCGATTGGGTTCCTGCGTGGATCAAGCGAAATGATGTTGAGCTGTCGATTTTGTTGTTTGGCTGCGAGAATCTGATCGAAGATTACTGGGTGACACTCGGCGGTATTGGAACCAATCAAGAAGATCGTATTGGCTTCCCAAATATCTTCATAACACCCCATGGGTTCGTCTTTGCCGAAGGTGGTGACATATCCTCCGACCGCTGATGCCATGCACAGACGGGGGTTTCCTTCTACATTATTGGTCCCAATGCCACCCTTGAAGAGTCGATTGCATAGATAGCTTTCTTCAGTCATCGCTTGGCCTGAGCCGTAGTAGGCGACCGAGTCCGGGCCATGTTTTTTGATTGCTTTGGCGAATTTGTCGGCCATTAATTCCATTGCATCGTCCCATGCAATGGGCACAAATTTCCCGTCCCTGCGAACCATCGGCGTCGTAAGGCGTTCCTTGGAGTGAACAATCTTGGGAAGGAAGAGTGATTTGGCACACACCAATCCCTTGGTTGTTGGATGTTCAGGGTCTCCGCGCATTGCGACGATCTGTTTTTCCTTGTGACCGATCATGACACCGCATCCAGTGCCGCAGAAACGGCACACGGATTTGGTCCACTTGACCGATGAATTTTCAGTTGTTTCGTTTGCATCCTTTGATTCACTCGCAGCAACGCCAGTGGTCCCGGCAGCGACTGTCGCTACGCTGGCCATCGCGGTTGCTTTGATGAATTCTCGTCGAGAGTTTTCCATTTTCATGCTCCCATGCTCACGAAGCCGCCTACGCCTCATGCGAAGGCGTGCTTAGTGTAATCAGTCTTGTTCGTCTTCCGTGTTGACATACACCGGCCATACACCAAGCACGCCCGGTGTCGTTCGAATATCCTTGGTGATCATGGAGTGGGCTGCGTCAAGTGACTCGGTTTCAATCAACAGCCCAAGTTTGTCGGGCTCATTGATTTCAAATGTACTCACGCCTTGAAGCGAATCGAGAAAACCGCGGCACTCTGATCCAATGTCCGATTTGATCCGAGCAAATGCACTCACAATGGCCATCATTTTTCTCCACACTGGTAAAGACCAAGAACAGGACATCCTAGTCCTCTTTGTGTTGAAAAACAGGAAATACCAATCTTGTTTTGACAATTATGAAAGTCGTTCTCGCCAAGCAGGAAATTGGGTCGGTGGTACCCGCCCCACCACCAGTATACAGCACCTACTTGGCACTCTTCCAAATCGGAACAACTTGCTTGAGTTGATCAATGAATTCACCCATCGCAACCAACCCCTCTTTGCGATGCACTGAATCAATAATCAATCGAAAAGAGCACGCATAATTTGGCACGAACCCAACAGAATGCTCAACATCCAACGCGAGCAGTCCATGTTTTTTCACAAGTTCGCATCCGATTCGTTCGAGTTGTTCTTCTGCCATGGGGCGATACGCCTCATAGTCGAGCCCAGAAATTTCCTTGCCCTCTTCGATAGGCCGAACAATTCCATCAAAGACCACCCGCGCCCCCGAACCCGGCACACTCGGTTGCATCGCTTGATTGGCCAAAGGCCCATCTGTCAGTCGGACATACACCTGCA
>JALSHW010000173.1 GCA_026982035.1 Phycisphaerales bacterium
GGTGATGCTTGTGATCCCAGCGTATGTGTACAAAAATAAAGACCTATACAATTTGGTCATTTTTGGCGAACTTCTTGCCGTCGTCGCGATCATCATGTGTTTGCTCTTCATCACCGCAGACCTTGGCCGCCCAGAACGATTCATGAACCTGTTGTTTCGGTTCAACTTCCCAATCTCAATCCTCACCTGGGATGTGATCGCGCTCAACGGCTATCTGATTCTCAACCTCCACATCTGCGGCTACCTCATCTGGTGCGCCTACAACAAACGGCAGCCAACGAAGAAATTTTACATTCCATTTGTGTTCATCGCCATTGCATGGGCCATCAGTATTCACACCGTCACGGCGTTCCTCTACTCAGGTCTTGGCGCACGCCCATTCTGGAACAGTGCCGTCATTGCCCCGAGATTCCTTGCATCGGCCTTTGCCGCAGGCCCAGCACTCATTATCTTGACGCTTCAAGTCATTAAAGCGGGTACTGGGTATCCAGTCTCAGAAAAAGCCCTCTCGACCCTCAAAGGGATTGTCACCGTCGCGTTGGGAATCAATATGTTTCTCCTCGGCTCTGAAGTCTTTACCGAGTTCTACACCGGGGCGGCCCATTCGGCTTCGGCCAAGTACCTCTTCTTTGGACTCCATGGGTACTCTGCTTTGGTTCCATGGATTTGGACAGCCGTCGCGCTCAACTCCCTGGCACTCATCGCACTGCTGACCCCAGCGAGTCAAAATCGCTGGGTTCTCAATGCGGCATGTGTCGCAATGATCGTCGGTATCTGGATCGAAAAAGGCATGGGCCTCATCGTCCCGGCATTCATCCCTTCGCCAATCGGTGAAATCATCGAATATGTTCCAACTCTCAATGAGATTCTGGTATGCACAGGAATCTGGGCATTCGGATTATTGCTTTACACAATCTTGGTCAGGGTCACGATCCCAGTCCTCTATGGCGATCTACTCATCGACAAAATCTACCACACAGATCCAGCGATGCGAAAAGCAAAGTCAACAAACTCACAGAGCAACGCGGCGAGCAAAGTGCCGCAGTAAAGGAGATGGTCATGAGACGCAAGCAATTATTGTTGGTCGCAGGAATCGGCCTCCTTGCCTCGTCGGCAATGGGACAGATTTTTGCTCCAGCAGAAATGTCAATCCAATCAAAGAGTTGTTTGGAATGTCACCAGAAGTTGAATCCATCATTGTACCAACAATGGGGTTCAAGCAAGCATTTCAGAGGCAATGTCGGGTGCTATGAATGCCACCAAGCCAGTCCCGATGATGTTGACGCCTTCAAGCACGAAGGAAGCATCATCGCCCTCTTGGTGACACCAAAGGACTGTTCTCGTTGTCATACCAAAGAAGTTGAAGAGTTTACGAACTCCCATCATGCCAAGGCCGGGCGAATTCTTGGCTCGCTTGACAATGTCCTCGCTGAAGTTGTCGAAGGCAATAAAGAAATGATCACAGTGGGATTCCCAGAAGGTGTCTCCGCCGCCGCAGTCAATGGATGCTGGCAATGTCATGGTTCAGAAATCAAAGTTCTTCCAGGCGGTAAACTTGACCCAGCAACCTATCCAAACTCAGGAATCGGTCGATTGAATCCAGATGGTTCAGAAGGTTCATGTAATGCATGTCACACGCGACACGACTTCTCCGTTGCCCAAGCGCGTCACCCAGACACCTGTGGCAAGTGCCACCTCGGCCCAGACCACCCACAGAAAGAAATCTACGAAGAATCCAAACATGGCATCAACTTCTTCTCAAAAATTGATGAAATGAACATGGACAACGAAAAGTGGATCGTTGGTGAAGACTACTGGGCCGCTCCAACTTGTGCGACATGTCATATGTCACAAACAAAAAATCAACCGGTCACACACGATGTTGGCATGAGGATCAGTTGGAACAACCGCCCAGCAATCTCCATTCGACCAGAAGTCTCAGATGCCAAAATGGGACTTCCCGGAGCCAATGTTCCCTGGCAGGTTCGCCGGGAAAACATGAAAGATGTTTGCCTGAGCTGCCATCAAACCCAGTGGGTTGACAATTTCTATGTTCAATACGATGCACTCGTGGATCTGGTCAATAATAAGTTCACACGACCAGGCGTTGATCTGATGAAACTTGCCAAACCTCTCAAGAGCCCAATTCCATTTGCCAACAAAATTGATTTCACTTGGTTCGAACTCTGGCACCACGAGGGTCGTCGCGCTCGTCATGGTGCAGCAATGATGGCACCAGACTACACCCACTGGCACGGAACCTACGAAATGGCAAGAAACTGGTATTCAGAATTTATCCCAGAACTTCGAGAATTGGTCGAAAAAGGGCTCCGTTCTGATGATCCATCAATCGTTGATGCTGCAAAAGCACTTGAAGCAGAAATCGAAAAAGTGTTGCACACCGACAATCACAAATGGTTCTTAGGGAAAATGGATCCCGAAGAAGCCGCGGCACGCAAAAAAGCCGCTGAAGAGTTCAGATCACGATACGACGATTGAGAAATCAATCACAACCACAAGGATTGACAGAGCAGGACCCAAAGCATGGCACACAAACTCACCGAACAAGACGCTCAAATAGCACTCAAAGATCACCTTGGCGACAAAGCGATGAACGCCCGTCTCACACACGGAATGTACATCGACGCCGACACGATCATCAAGATGCTTGACGACACGACCTTTGTTCGCTATCCAGTGAGCATTCGTTTCGACGACGAGTTTCTCCAGCCAGGAGAATTTGCGATGCCCATCCCCCTTGGCGACCATCCGTCCAAAGGGTTCTGTATATGTATCCATCCATATTTCGAGCAGCAGCCAGACGCCTGGCCGCTGCTCATTGCATACCACATCCCCTCGGTCAACTACGGAGAAATCGTCTCCCACGAGGAAGCCGAGCATTTTGGTGCCACACTCTTGGGTCTCGATATCGAAACCTACT
>JALSHW010000174.1 GCA_026982035.1 Phycisphaerales bacterium
GGGGTGGGGGGTGGGGGAATAAGGGATAAGAGATTTGAACTCTTACTAAGGGTATCAGAAACCCTCGTGCTACCATTACACTAATCCCTCGAGTTGTCGCTTAGAAGCGATGTATCCTATCCATGCAATCGCTGGGGGCAACCCACAATCCTTCATGGCTCCTATGCTGGGGCATGTTCAAATCACTTCAAATCGTTGCCGCTCTTCTTGTTTCAGTCGTATGTTCATTGGCCATTGCCCAGCCGATGCTGCCTGAATGTCCTGATGATCGTGACCCCGCGCTCTGGTCATTTATGGATCGCTATCTCTTGGAAATGTACGATCGCAGTCCGGGGAGTTATTACCAGATTGTTCAGGACGAATCTCGTCTGGGCGAGATGGAAAATGTCTCAGCCCCGGCCCAGCAAGTTTGGCTCGACCAGCAACGCGACCTGCTCGCCGACCTTCGCACACTTGATCAATCGGGCTATTCCGATGCCGATCGGACGGACTTTGATCTGATTCAGTATCGATTGATGACGAGCATCGAACGGAGCAAATACAAACCCTTCCAATCCCCCATCACTTCAATCTCAGGCCCACAAATCTGGCTCCCACAAATGGGCTCGCGGGTTCCCATGAACACCAAAGCGCACCGCCAGATGTACATCCAACGGCTCAAGCAGGTTGATATCCAAATCGGCGACCATATTGACAACATGCGTGCCGGGATTCAATCCGGGCGCGTGCCTCCCAAAGTCATCATGAAGTCGGCGGTTGATCAGGTGCTTGCCCAGACGACCGCTGAGATTCGACATGATCCAACCAAGTCCCCGTTTTATACGCCGTTTCGATCACTCGATCCCAACGATCCGCTTGCCATCGAGGCCAAGAAGATCATCGCTGATCGAATCGCGCCGGTGTTTATGGAACTGGCGTTGTTCTTGCAGAACGAGTACATCCCCGCGTGTCGAGATTCAATCGGTGCCAGTGCCGGGATTGATGGCATCGAAGGATACAACAACCAACTTGCGTTTCATACGACCATCCCGCGCATCACAGCCGAGGAGATTCATCAGGTCGGGCTCAAAGAAGTCGCCCGTCTTAAAGCAGAGATGATGGAAGTGATCCGTCAGACAGACTGGGCCGGAGATGACATCAACGGCTTGGTCGATTGGGAGTCGGATGAGGCGATGTTTACAGCATTCACCAAATTTCTTCGGACCGATCCGCAGTTTTACCACACCGATCCCGATGCTTTGCTCGCTGAATACCAAGCCATCTCTAAACGGATTGATCCCGAAATGGTCAAGCTCTTTGGCAAACTTCCCCGCCTGCCCTATGGCGTCAAACGACTCCCGCAATACCAAGAAGCCAGCGCACCGACGGCCTACTACTACCGAGGAAACCTCAAATCTGGACTCCCCGGCTATTTCATGGCCAACTGCTCAAAGCTCGACCAACGCCCACGCTACGAAATGATGGCACTGACCCTGCACGAAGCCGTCCCCGGACACCACCATCAGAACGCACTGGTCAATGAAATGATCAACCAACATCCGATTCGCCAAACCATGAGCTTCACCGCCTATGGCGAGGGCTGGGCGTTGTACGCCGAAGCCCTGGGACTCGAAATGGGTGACGAACCCAATGGTTTGTATGCGAATCCATACGACAATTTCGGTCGACTCAACATGGAAATGTGGCGGGCACTCCGCTTGGTCGTTGATACCGGCATCCACGCCAAGGGCTGGTCGCGCCAGCAGGCGATTGACTACATGATCGCCAACAGTGCTTTGGCTCCCCACAATATTGAAGCAGAGGTGGACCGATACATCGGTTGGCCGGGTCAGGCGACGGGGTATATGTTGGGGCAGTTGACCATTCGTATTCTGCGGACTCATGCCGAGGAGGAACTCGGCGAGGCCTTTGACCTTCGCGTCTTCCATGACGAGTTGCTCAAGAATGGCTCGCTTCCATTGCCATTGCTCAATACACAAATCAACCGCTGGATATACACACAGCGGCCGATCGTGTCCCCATAACGAGGTGATTTTGGTGGATTGAATTAGCCGATCGTGTCGTCGGTGCCTGTGGATTTCCATTGGCCAGGCGTGTCGTTTCGTCCCAGTGGTTTGGCGCGTCCGAACGAAGCGCGTTTGCGTTGGAGTTCGGTCATGGGTTTGGCTGGGGTTGAGCCACCGACTTCTTGGTCCAGGTCGACGGTGCTTCGTGGTGTGGAGTTCCGTTGAACCGGGTTTGGTGATCCGGCTGGAGGTCCGAGTCGTTTGGATCGGGCATCGTCGATGGAGCGATCCATTTTATTGAGCAGTGCCCGAACCTCGTTGAATGCTTTGCCATTGCTTTCCATAATCTCTGTTCCTCCGTTGTCCAGAGCATCGGCGAGTCTTTCGGGCTACTTGGTCGTCGATGGGGGTCTCTTGTGATTCCGCCGGGGGCTGTGCGGGTTATGACGGTGGGGGTCTTGAATATGAAAAACAGACCTTCCGATGTGGCTTTGTGTGGCCTACGGATTGACGGGATAAACTGATGGACTATGGAATCACCCCAAGATCAGCCCAAATGCCCAAACCAGCCCCCCAATGGCCCCCCCAAATGGGCACACCCCGCCGATGTATCCGGTTCGTCATTGTCGGTAGTTCCCCAATCGACCCGTGTTCAGGCAAGGCGGGACCTTTTTTGGTCCAATGTCGTCCGTGATTCGCTCATGGCCATGGCCAGTGCCGCAGCGATGGCCAGCGCTCGATTGAGCCCCACCCCGTCGGCGGCCCAACATTCGGTGTCCCCGGTTGCTGATCTCTTCGATGGACGGATGGGGATCATCACCAGTTTGGGACAGCGAATCCCGATTGCCGACATCTTCCCCGTCTTTGCGTGCTCTTCGACGGGTTTGCCGGCGGATCGTGAACGGTCAATCGATGTCCAATGCACCG
>JALSHW010000175.1 GCA_026982035.1 Phycisphaerales bacterium
CACAATCCCCCCACCCCCCACCCCCACCTTTGGAGATGGACTATATGAAACCGACTCTGATCCGAAATGCCCTGCTGATCGCCGCCCTGACGCCTGTGGCGGCCCTCCAGGCGTGCTCCTCAACACAGAATACAGGAAGCCCGAAAGCGTCTGAGTCTGCTGAGTCATGGTCGATCGACCATGATGCGTGGCATGATCTTGGGTATCGGTGGGAATGGACGGGATACCCGCTGATGCAACCCGGAGCCGGGCTCACTGATGCGGTGGCCTACGACGATGCGATCATCACGACCGCTTCGGACACGACCGTCACTTGTTTGGAATCATCAACGGGCAAGGTTCGCTGGGCCAAGCAGCTTGATCGTCCGACGACGCAACTCTTTGAACCGACGCGCGTGGGACAGACGCTGTATATTTGCTCAGATACTGAACTCCATGAGATCAACATCAAGAACGGCAACACGCTGGATCGGGATTCAGTCGGTGCGATTATCAATACCAAGCCATTGATCATGGGCAATATGGCGTTGTTTGGAACGACACGCAATGAGTTGTTCGGTTTTGAGTTGATCAATGATTTCAAACTGTGGTCCTACACCTTTGATGGCGAGATTCAGTCGCCACCTGTGGAATCTGAGGGTGGATCGGTTGCGATGATTTCTGAAGGCGGGGACTTGCGGATTCTGATGGCTCGGGATGGATCATCGCTGATGAAAACCAACATCGCAGGCGGGGCGATTGCCTCGCTGATTGTCGATGATGGAGCGGTGTATATCCCATCGACGGACCAATCCTTGTACTCGTTCTCGCTTGAGGATGGGTATCGGTACTGGCGTAAACGGACCAGCGAGCCGGTCCTGATTCAACCAGTCATGCATGATGGGGTGTTGTATGCGACGGTTGCCGAGCAGGGATTGACGGCGATTGACTCGATCTCAGGCGATGAACTCTGGAGCAACAAAGATGTCAATGGCTGGGTTGTTTCGCTGGCCAATGGTGATGAGTTGATGGTGTGGACGGGTTCGCACTTGGTGGCGGTTGATAAAGATTCTGGCGATGTGATCTCATCGGCGGATCTCAACAACGCTTCGGGCGTGCGGGCCGATTCGTTTATTGATGGCAACCTGTATGTCATCACTCCCAATGGCGCGATGGCCAAATTTTCGCTCCGGTAAAATACCATCTAGTCAAATACCATCTGGCTAAATACCACCTGGCAAAAATACAAAAGGTTCGATCCATGATGACCGATACTCCTGCCCAAACCACCAGCGACCCGGTGGTACGCATCACGCGCGCGTTGATTTCTGTTTCTGACAAATCTGGCATCGTTGACCTTGCCCGGTCGCTGGCTGCACTCGGAGTCGAAATCATCTCCACCGGGGGGACTGCCAAGGCGATCGCCGATGCGGGGATTGCCGTCACGGGGATCGAAGAAGTCACCGGATTTCCAGAGATGATGGACGGGCGGGTCAAAACGCTCCATCCCAAAATCCATGGTGGGCTCCTCGCCCGCCGGGACCTCCAAACCCATGTGGACTCGATGAATGAGCATGAAATCGTGCCGATTGATCTGGTGTGTGTGAATCTGTATCCGTTTGAGGCGACGATCGCCAAGCAGGGCGTCACCGATGACGAGGCCATTGAACAGATTGATATTGGTGGGCCTTCGATGGTTCGGTCGGCGGCTAAGAACTTCCGATCAGTCGCGATTCTCACTGATCCATCCCAATATCAATCACTCCTCGATGAACTCAGCGAACACAATGGATGCACGACCCTAGGGCTTCGCACACGGCTGGCCGCCGATGCGTTTACCGCCACGGCCCACTATGACGCGGCGATCAGCACATGGCTGACCCGGCATACAGAAGAACTCCCGAAGAAACTGACGCTTGGGATGACCAAGGTGGATGATCTTCGATATGGAGAGAATCCGCATCAATCGGCGGCTTTGTATCGGGTTGGAGCCGAAGCACCTGGCACGCTGATTGGTGCCGAACAGTTGCATGGCAAGCCGTTGAGTTTCAACAACATCAACGATGCCAGCGCGGCCTTGGAGTTGGTGCGGGCGTTGAAGTTGACGGCTCCGACCCAACACGCTGCATGTGTCCTCAAACACACCAACCCTTGCGGTGCGGCGTGTGCCGGGTCGGTTGCCGATGCGGTCGATGCCGCGATTGCCGGCGATCCAATGGCGGCCTTTGGTGGGATTCTGGCGACGAGTTCGCCGATTGATCTCCAAGCCGCCGAACGGATCACGGCTGATGGAACTTTCTTTGAAGTGCTGATCGCCCCGTCGTATGACCCCGATGCCCTCGAGTTGTTGCAATCGCGTTGGAAGAATCTTCGGGTTCTTGCGATGGGCGATGATGAGCCGGGGATTGGGCGGGAGATGAAATGGATTCCGGGTGGGATGTTGGTGCAGGATCGTGATGGTGTGATTCCTGATCCCAAGGCGTGGGTGCATGCGGCTGGGCCTGTGCCAACCGACGAAGCCCTTGGGGCCGCTGCGATTTTAGAACCGATCTGCCGGGCGTTGTCGTCCAATGCGGTGTTGCTTGGTGGGATTGATGGTCAGAGTGTTCGGTTGTTTGGTGCTGGGGCCGGGCAGATGGATCGGGTGGCTTCGTGCTTGGGAGCGGTTCGCAAAGCGGGTAAACTCTGCAAAGGTTCGATAGCACTCTCCGATGCGTTCTTTCCGTTCTCCGATGGGCCTGAGATTCTCATTGAGGCGGGTGTCTCGATGATTGTCCACCCAGGCGGATCCAAGCGGGATGACGATACCTTTGCGTTGTGCAATCAGCACCATGTCACCTGTCTGACGACCGGGATTCGGCACTTTCGACACTGAGGTACTGCGAGCACAGCTTCTTCATTCTTCCTCT
>JALSHW010000176.1 GCA_026982035.1 Phycisphaerales bacterium
AGTCGAACTTGTGATGGATGTTGAGGATGTGTTTGAGATTAAAATTCCAGATGAAGATGCTCAGCATGTTTTGACTGTTGGTGATTTGCATCAACTCTGTGTCCGTTTGATTGTGGAACATCATCCACAGATTGAGATGCACGAGGCCCGTAAGGCGGCGGTGTTGCACCAACTTAGAACAATTATTTGTAATCAACTCGGAGTTCGTTATGAGAAAACGGGGCCTGAGGTACGGTTTATTGGAGATTTGAAAGTGGATTGAGTAATGAAGACACTACTGCGCCGAAGACGGCGAGTAGTGGCACCCGAGTAAGAGAAGATCGTGGAGGAGTCGAAGACGACACCTCCATGGCACCCAAGAAAAGACCGCTCCCTTACGGTCGCGGCTCGTTGAATACTAGAGATGGCTTGTTTGAGATGGCAGGTTTGTATTACTTGGCGAAGGCGGTGGTGATTTTGGTGAGGGCGTCGCAGATGCCGTGGGCTTGGTCGTCGGTGAGGTTTTGGTGGATGGGGATGCAGAAGACGCAAGTCGCGAGTTTTTGGGCGACTTTTGGGGTGTCGCTGTTTTTGGCGATTTCGGCGAAGACGGGTTGGTCGGTGAGGGGTTTGGGGTAGTGGACGGCGGTGGGGACGCCTTCTTTGTTGAGGGCGGCGCAGAACTCGTCGCGGGTGCAGGTGAGGGCGTCGAGATCGACGCGGCAGGTGTAGAGGTGCCAGGCGGGGTTTGAGTTTGCGGTTGGGATTGGGCGGTGGATGCCTGTGATGGTGTCGATGCGGGTTGCGTAGATTTCGGCGACGGCTCTGCGGCGGTCGGTGTCGGCTTTGAGGGTTTGGAGTTTGGAGAGGCCTATGGCTCCGGTGATGTCGTTCATTCGGTAGTTGAAGCCGATGGATTCGTGGAGGTATTTTCCGGTTTCGCCGTGGGAGCGGAGGTGGCCGATTTTGGTGGCGAGTTTTTCGTCGTTGACGGTGAGCATGCCGCCTTCGCCTGTGCCGAGGTTTTTGGTGGCGTAGAAGGAGTAGGTGCAGGCGTCGCCGAAGGCGCCGATGCCTTTGTTGTTGTATTCGGCCAGGTGTGCTTGTGCGGAGTCGTAGATGACTTTGAGGTTATGCTTTTTGGCGAGGGCCTCGATGGCGTCGATGTCTACGGGGATGCCGTAGAGGTGGGTGATTGCGATGGCTTTGGTGTTTGGGGTGATGAGTCGTTCGATGTCTGCGGGGTCGGCTTGGTAGGAGTCTTCTAAGACATCGCAGAAGACGATTTTGGCTTGTGCGGCCACGAGCATGGAGACGGTGGCGATGAAGGTCCATGCGGGGGCGATGACTTCGTCGCCTGGTTGGAGGAGGGCGCCGTAGGCGAGTTGGAGGGCTGTGGTGCCGTTGGAGCAGGTGAGGCCGATTTTGGCGTCTGATTTGGCTGCGAATTGTTTTTCGAGTTCGGCGCATTTGGTTGCGGCTCTGAGCATGCCTGATTCGAGGACTTCTGTGGCGGCGGCGATGTCTTTTTTGTTGAGTCCTACGGCCATGAAGGGGATTGGGGCGTCGAAGATGGGGGTTCCGCCGTTGATGGCGAGGGTGGATGTGGTGGGGGTTGCGGTGGGGGTGGTCATTTTTTATCTCCGGGGCCTTATTTGGGGCTGGTTGTTGGAGGGTGTGGTTGTTTGATGGGGGAAGGATATGCCTGGGAGGTTGATTTTGCTGATTTTGGCGATAATTCTGGTTGTTGAAAAAGGGCCTGTTTTTGGGGTGTTTGGGGGTGTTTTGGATATTTATGGGGTCGTGTGATAAAAAAAGTTGGTAAAGGGGTGGCATCTTCTCGGTCCTGATGTACTTTCTCAATGTCAGGGGACAAACCTGATGCGAACGATGCGACGAGATGGGCTTGACGGCCTGTTTGGGTTGATTTCTCTCTTTCTCTCTCTTGCCGTAAAAAGCAAAAACACATGCCCCTCGACGGAGGGGCATGTGTTTTTTTGGGTTGGATGGGGCAAAAAGACTCGTTTTATTTGTAATTTGGAAGATAACTCTTGAATTGACTTGCAGATATAGACTATCGTTTGGTTAGAGAAGGGCGGAATATGTGTCCGTCTTTGAGAAAATGAGAGAAACGGTCTGTTCTTGGATGCATTTGGGATGATACCGATTCGTATCGGTGCGGTGTAGCAGGAATCAGATTGTTCTTTCAGTGAACACAAAGAAAGAGAGAACAGAAATGAAGAAAACAGTCGCAATTATCGCAATCGCCGGTTTGGCCAGCGTCGCTTCGGCCCAGGAACTTTTGATTGTTGACCTGTCGGTCACCGATCAAATCACCATCACTGCAACTGGTGAAGCTGCAGCCAACTCTGTTTCGGGCGGTGCCTTTACCGGTTTCCTCATGGCAGATTTTTACAATGCTTTGAACTTCTCTGGAGTGTTTGGGACACTTGTTTCAGGCGATTTGGCTCCTGCGCAGAATGTCTCGGATTTGTCTCCATCGCTTTTCAGAGGTTCCACTGATAATGGTCTCAATGTTTGGGCTTACACTGTGAGTGGCGACTCTGATTTCGTTGCTGGATCCTTGGCATTTACCGGATCAGCGACATGGGACCTTGATCCTTTGGCGTATGCTGACATGATTTCTGGCAACTTGAGCGGCGACATTTACGCTCCAGCAGATACCGATGACGATATCGCTGCTGCTGTATTCATTGGTACATGGAATGTCATTCCTGCACCAAGTTCACTGGCACTTCTCGGTCTTGGCGGGATCGTTGCTGGTCGTCGTCGTCGGTGATATCGACTTCGATTGAAATGTAAGTATGAAGGCGGCCGGGAGTGATCCCGGCCGTTTTTTTGGGTGGGGTGTGGGGTGGTGGTGTGCTGGGCAAAATGAGAC
>JALSHW010000177.1 GCA_026982035.1 Phycisphaerales bacterium
GGCCTTTGGCGATCATCTGGGTGCCGAGCATGAGTTTGATGTCGCCTTTGCTGAAGCGGTCGAGGATGGTGAAATAGTCTGAGGGGCGGGTCATGGTGTCGGAGTCGACGCGGACAAAGTTGTTGCCCAGTTCTAAGTTGTGTCGCTCGCCGAGTCGCATCATGATTTCGTCTTCGGCTCGTTGGGTGCCGACGCCGAGTTGGACGATGCCTTTGCCGGTCATGGGGCAGGTGGTGGGGATGAGTTGTTCGCTGAGGCAGTGGTGGCAGCGGACGAAGCGTTTGTGGCCTTGGGTTCGGATTCTGGATTTGTGGACGACCATGGTGGCGTCGCATTGGTCACATTCGAGCCGCCAGTCGCAGGTTGGATCGGCGCTGGCGACGATTGAGGCGTAGCCGCGGCGGTTGAGCAGGAGAATCGCTTGTTGGCCTTGGTCGAGGGTTTCATTGATGCATCGCTCAAGGGTGGAGCCGATGATGGGGAAGGCGAGGGGTTTGCCTGATTGGGAGCGGATGGGTTTGGATTGATCTTTGGCCAGGTCGACGATTTGGACCTTTGGGAGTGAGCCGAGTCCGGCGCGGTTGGTCATGGACCAGAGTTTGAATCGGCCTGCGCGTGCGTTGGACCAGCTCTCGAGTGATGGGGTTGCTGAGCCAAGGATGACGGGGCATTTGGCGTAGTTGCCCAAGACGATGGCGGAGTCGCGGGCGTTGTATCGGGGGGCGCGATCTTGTTTGTAGGAGCTGTCGTGTTCTTCGTCGACGACGATGAGGCCTAGGTTTTTGATGGGTGCGAAGATGGCTGATCGCGGGCCGATGACGACGCGGGCTTGGCCGGTTTCGACGAGTGACCACTGGGCGTTGCGGGCTCCGGCGCTGAGTCCTGAGTGGAGGAGGGCGACGCCTGCGTCTGCGAATCGGGCGACGAATCGGCCTGCGGTTTGCGGGGTCAGGGCGATTTCGGGGACGAGGATCAGGGCGGTTTTATTTTGTTCGATGACTTGCTCGATGAGGCGCATGTAGACTTCGGTTTTGCCGGAGCCGGTGATGCCGTGGATGAGGTGGGTTGAAGGTTGTGCGTTGTGGAGAAAGGGGGTGATGCCATCGACGATGGTGTGTTGTTGTTCGTTGAGCGTGGGGACGATGCTGTCGGCGGGGTTTTCAAGGAGGTTGAAGACGCTGGGGGTGCGGATGATTTCTTTTGTGGATTCGATCAGGATGCCCGCGTCGCGGAGTTTGTGGATGGGAGCGATGGAGCGGAGATGGAGGGCATCTTTGAGTTTGGTTTTTTCGAGCGGAAAGAAGGCGAAGAAGTCGGGGTCGAGATTTTCGATGGCCGTGAGGCAATCGCGAGCGGTGGGGGGGAGTTTGGGGAGTGGGTCTGGGAGTGGGCTGGCGAGTGTTATGGTTTGGATGGTTCGTTTGCCGGTTTGTTGTTTGACGGCTTTGGGAATGGCGGCGGCCATGACGAGCCCGAGGGGACAGGCGTAGTACTTGGCGATCCACTGGCAGAGTTTGAGTTGGAGCGGGGCCATGACAATGGGGGTGGTGGCTGAGATTGCTTTGATTTTGGAGAGGTCGAAGTCGCCAGCGAGTTCTTGGGTGCCGATTTGGATGATGAAGCCGTCGGTGGGGGTGTTGGATCGGCCTACGGGGACTTTGACCCTTTGGCCTGCTTGGATTTTCAGGTCGGTGCGGTAGGTGAGCCCGTCACTGCGGTCGAGGCCTCGCTCGATGGCGACGCGGACAAAGATCTCGCCTGTGGCCAAAGGCGAAGAACTTGGGGAAGAAGGGTCAGATTGGAATGGCAGCATGGACATTGGATCACTACACTGTACGCAATATGAGTAACACCACCGAGCAGAATCGTGTCCGTCTTGCGTTGTCGACCGGGGAAATTTTTGAAGGATGGGGGTTTGGGGCTTGCGGGGATGGGGCCTGCGGGGCTGGGGAGGTTGTTTTTAACACCGCGATGAGCGGATATCAGGAGTCGTTGTCTGATCCTTCCTATATGGGGCAGATTCTGGTCCAGACGGCTCCGATGATCGGGAACTCAGGGATGAACGACCGGGATATGGAATCAGAGAAGATTCAGGTTGCTGGGATGGTGGTCCATGAATATGTTGAGGCCCATTCGAACTATCGGGCCTCGTCGAGTTTGGATCAACGGCTCAAAGACGCTGGGGTGCCTGGAATCTCTGGGATTGATACGCGGGCGTTGACGGTGTTGCTGCGGGCGGGGGTGGTTCAGGGGGTGATTAGTGGGGACATGGACGCGAGCGATGGGGAACTGGTTGAACAGGCACAGTCGATGGGGTCGATGGCCGGGGCGGATCTGGCGTCACAGGCGGGAGTTGACGAAGTGGAAATCTGGAGCGATCCGAGTGGGGCTTGGGGGCATCTGGGCAATGAATCCGGATCGAGGGTTTCTGTGGGGGTGGGGGTGGGGGTGATTGATTGTGGGATTAAGGGCAATATTCTGCGGTGTTTGATGGATGTGGGGTGTGAGCCGAAGGTGTTGCCGATGACGACTTCGGCGGCGAGCATCAAGGGGATGTTGCTTGATGGTTCGATCAAGGGTTTGTTTTTGTCCAATGGGCCTGGTGATCCTGAGGCGTTGACGGAGTTGATTGCGGTGGTCCGAGAACTGGTACACGATGAGGAGTTGGCCCAATTTCCGATCTTTGGGATATGCCTTGGGCATCAGGTGTTGGCTTTGGCGCATGGAGCGAGGACTTACAAGTTGAAGTTTGGGCATCGGGGGATTAATCATCCGATTGTGGAGGTCAAGAGTGGGAAGGTGGGGATTACGAGTCAGAATCATGGTTTTGCGGTGGATGCGGGGTCGTGTGCGGGGGCTGGGTTGATTGTGACGCAT
>JALSHW010000178.1 GCA_026982035.1 Phycisphaerales bacterium
CCCCGTCGGAATATTCACTCCCACAATATCCTCATCCGAAATCCCATCCAAAAACTTCACCATCGCCCGCAGCGAGTTCCCATGGGCCGCAATCACCAACCGCTTGCCCGCCTTGATCTGCGGCGCAATCTCCGATTCCCAATACGGCACCACCCGCTCAACCGTGTCCTTCAAACACTCCGTCGTCGGAATCAACGACTCATCAATCCCCGCATACCGCCGATCATGCCCAGGCCAACGCTCATCAGATTTCTCCAACGCTGGCGGCGGCGTGTCATACGACCGCCTCCAAACCTTCACCTGATCCTCCCCATGTTTCTCAGCAGTCTCCGATTTATTCAACCCCTGCAACGCCCCATAGTGCCGTTCATTGAGTTCCCAAGCCCGCACCACAGGCACCCACATCAAATCCATTTCCTCAAGCACATGCCAAAGCGTCCCAATCGCCCGCTTGAGCACCGAGGTATACGCCACATCAAAGGTAAACCCTTCCTCAGCCAGCAACTTCCCCCCCGCAATCGCCTCCTCATGCCCAAGTTCACTCAATGGCACATCCCACCACCCGGTAAACCGATTCTCTTTGTTCCAAGTGCTTTGCCCATGCCGAATAAGAACCAATGTGTACACGCGATGCTCCTTTGATTGCGAATCTACACACGATTCTAGCCACCCAAAAAACAACCGTGGCCGACGCAAAGCATCGGCCACGGCAAGTATCACATTCTATGAAAACGATCAGTTCTTCGCCCACTGCGACCGGAACATCGACGATTCAACAGAATCAGGACGAACCATCTCAAGCAAGTTCTGCTGAGCCCGATCAATCTCCATCGGTGTCAACTCCAGCAATGCAATCCGATCAAGCACCAGCCCAATCCGAGACATCGCCACATCAACTTCATCTTCGCTCCCATTGGCAAGCGTATCGGCAATCACCGAAATCCCGGGACGCCCATCAAGTTCAGCATCCCGCACCCCGAACAACCCAACATACGCCTCAGTCAACCGCGAAACACTCCGAGGCGACAACCGATCAATAATCACACTTGGTGCAGGATCATCACTGGCAACCGCATACCGCTCAGCACCAACAGCAATCCCATCACGGATCACACCGTCAGAAACATCCACCGGAGCAAGCCCAAGCTCAATCAACACCTGCCGCTGAGCAAGATACGGAGCATCGTCCCGCAACCGCATCACATCTTCATCAACCAACGCCGTCGCAAGTTCCGCCTGCGTCGTCGGCGGATCGTCCGTCACAAAGCTGCCCAGCGTCAGGTCATAGGCATACACCATCCCATCCGTACTCGGCAGCGTCCCCGTAAAGTTCGCAAGCGAAACCCCGCCAGGGAAAGTCTCAATCGTCAACCCAAGCATCGAGCCACCACCACTGTTGTTGGCAAGCACCACTTCATTGGCACCAAGCAACGCACCAGCCGTATCCACATTGAGCGTTCCAGAGAGCAACAAACTCCCGGATGCAATCAACTCGGCCGCCTGCTCGTCATAGCCCCCACCAGCACGATCGGCCTCATTGCCAACCCCATCAATCAAACCGCCCACATGACCAAGCAAAGTAATCTCCCCACCCAATCGCCCAAGCGAAAGAATCCGCAAATCACCAAGCACATTGACATCACCAACTTCAATAGTCGTATACCCAGCACCCTTGGCACCAAGCTGCAGCGATCCCATCGAAGTGATAATCTGTCCACGGCCAGCATAAATCCCTTCCGTCGCCGTCACAAAGAACCGGCTCGAAAGATCAATCGCCCCCGCATCCATCAGATCAAGCCCCTCGACCGCCGCATTGGAGAACAAAAAACTCGCCGCATCAATCGAACCGCTCGCATCATCACCAAACCGAATCGTCCGGAAAGGTCCCCAATACGGATTGGCAGAAAGCGGTGGCCCAGCACCAATACTCCCCCGGAACTTAAACGGCGTCCGCCCCTCACCAACACCAGCCCACACATCGCCATCATACATAAACGCAACATCCGACCCACCACGAACCCGCGAGTAAATATTCCCACCAAACAACGCCGACCCAGTACCAGTATGGAAAGTCACACTCGGCCCAACAATCTCGGTATACCCAAGAAGCGTCATCCCATCACGAGTCGACACATTGTCCATATACGAAGTCACCCGAGTATCCACATCCAAAAACCCAAGCCGCGAATCACTCGTTGGATTCACACCAATCGACCCACCAAAGCTCGCCTTCCCATCGGTAGCAAACACACTCAGCGAGTTGTACTCCCCAACTTGCGAATACACATCGCCATTGATATTGGTATTGCTCCCACTCCCAGTACTGACCAACGAAACACTCTCCGTCAGCCGCACATCCCCATTGAGATCAATCCCCGATCCCGTCGAGTGCAGATTCGCACCCAAATCAATCACCCCGCCAGGCCCAGCCGTAATCGAAATATACGACCCTGTAATCGGCGTCCCACGCGATTCAAAGTTGCTCGCCACCACAACATTGTCTCCCAAAACTTCCAAGAACCCATCATTGTTGGCCCCAGTCGCATTGATCGAACCAGAAATCCCAACATCCCCGCCCCTGGCTTTAATAAACACCTGTTCCCCAGTAATCGTTCCAGTATTCCAAGCAGCAATCGAGTAAATATCACCCGCCGCAAGCCGCAACGAATCATCATTCAAAAACTCATTTCCCCCATCACCCGACAAAGGCACCTCGATCTCAACAAACCGATTCCCAAGATGCGTCCCAATCAACACCTGTTCACCAGCCGCCATAATCACAGTCCCCTCCGGCGCCGAAATCGTCCCCATATTGGCAACCTGCCCACCAAGCATCGCAATCGTTTGCCCTTGCAAGAACCCACGATTGATCA
>JALSHW010000179.1 GCA_026982035.1 Phycisphaerales bacterium
CTGCTGGCGCATTTGCCACCATCACCCTCGATATCTCCGGTATCGAAACATGGGACGAATTCGGTTCAGCAAACAACACCGTCATGAACACCTTCATCGGTTCGGGCTACCACATCACCGGCATCGGCTGGGATGTCAACCAAATGGCTGGTCTTGATTCCGGTGGCCTCTCATGGCTCTCCGAAATGACCATCACCTTTGGCGACTCCAACGCTGCTGCAGTCCAACTTGCACCATCCGGAACCGCTGGCCCAGGCACCGAGTCCAACAGCTCAGGCGGCATCTTGGACCTCGTCGGCTTGTCATTTGACTTCTTCCTCGACGCCGACGGCATCCTCAGCATGGAATTCTTCGAATCATTCGTTGACGAAGCTGGTGCCGCTGAAGGCATCTTCCTTTCCGGCTCATCCATCCAAGTTCAGTATGTCGTCCCTGCACCAAGTGCACTCGCCATGCTTGGCCTCGGCGGTCTCGTCGCTGGTCGTCGTCGCCGGTAATCGGTGACTGGTGCGATCATCTGATCGCACCAACATTTGTTCCTCGAACCTGACCCAATCGGTCGTATACCGATGGTTCGAAAAAACGAACACACTCAGGCCCTCGGCTCATGCCGAGGGCCTGTTCTTTTGTACATACCACAAAAAAGACGCCGAAGCGCACCCTCTTGGAACTATCAATTGAAATACGCTCAGGACTGCGTCAAACCCACCGGCTGAGGATTCACCCCATGCGTCGGATCCACAACCACACCCAACGGCCTGCGCTTCCCACCAGCAGGTGGAATCCCCTCGGTATCAATATGCCGCTGGATCGCCATCACCCCTTCAAGCAACATCTCAGGCCTCGGCGGACACCCAGGCACATACACATCCACAGGCAAAAACTGATCCACACCCTGCACCGTCGCATACGAATCAAACACCCCACCCGTCGATGCACACGCACCCATCGAAATCACCCACTTGGGCTCAGGCATCTGCTCATAAATCCGCTGAAGCACCGGCAACATCTTCACCGAAATACGACCCGCCACAATCAAAAGATCCGCCTGCCGAGGCGAAAACGACATCCGTTCCATCCCAAACCGAGCAATGTCATAGCGAGACGAAGCCGTCGCCATCAGTTCAATCCCGCAGCACGCCGTAGCAAAAGGCATAGGCCACATGCTCGAACGCCGGCCCCAGTTGACCACATGCCGAAGCTGGGTCGTCAAAAAATTATCAGTCGGGATCGCGGCTTCTAAACCCATCAAAACACCCTTTCAATCATGGCCGTCCACACAAGACAAGCAACCAAGTGTACGCAGGTCATCATGCTTTGGTAGAGCGATCAAGCCGCCGATTCGCCCGCCGACTCCGAATCCGAATCCAAATCAGCATCCAACTCATCGAGTTGCTCAGCAATCGGCCAATCCGCCGCATCAATCAAATCCATCGCCCGATCATGCTCATCAAACCGCAGCACGCACACCGTCCCATCAATCCCATCAGCCGACGGAATCAAATAGCAATACCGAATATTGATCCGATTATCCGCCATCAACACCGACAAATCACGAATCATCCCAGGCCGATTCTCAACGCTCACCCCCACCACAGGCGCCTCGACAATCGGGCCAATCCCCGCATCCACCAAAGACTCACACATCAAACGCAGCGATTGCTCAGGAGTCCCCAGCAAACGAACGCACCCGCGATCTTGGTATTCAGTCGTCGAAATGGAAGAAATCCGCACACCCGCCGCCTTGGCGGCATCGAGCACCCCGGCCAATTCGCCCGGACGCTGCTGGAGATACACACTAAATTCAGACATCTGTATTCTTTGCATAGGAACCTTGATTCTAGGCACAAACCCGGTTCCCTTCCCAAAAAATCGGGACGAACAACAGAGTCCGGGACCCTCTATACCCCCCAAACCCCCTCAGGGTTCAGTCCATCCCAAATCAGTTCCCTTCCAAAAGTTCGGCCAATGTTTGCTCCCCCATCGAAGCCCGAGCCGCACCCAATATCGACCCCGGAATCTTGGCACGCGACTGATCACCCAACCGATCCAGATTCATCCCCGCATCAAGCAACTCGATCAAACGAATCTGATCCCCAGGCCGCGAAAGCGTGTACGCATCGTCAGCATCCTCCCCCTGCGAAATCAAGTTCAACAACCCAGCCCCATGCAACGCCTCAAGCAGCGTCGAGGCCAACGACGGCTCAATATCCAATCCACCGGCAAGCTGATCAGGACTCGTCGTATCCCCATCAACAAATCGCCGACCAATCAACGCCCCGGCCGCCACCAAAATCAACGGATCAAGCAACACCGGCACGCTCCGCTCACGCTCCCCACTCAACGCGGCCAATCCAGAGTTGACCAACCGAGTAAAGTGCTGAAGCGCATGGGTCATCTGCATCCCCAACAACACAATCACCCAGGTCACATACACCCACAACAAAAACAAAGGCAAAATCGCCAACGACCCATAGAACTTGGTGTACCCCGTCGCCGACCGCAGATACATCGTGAATCCAGATTTACCAAGCTCCCACAAAATCGCCGCCATAAACGCCCCAGCCAACGCCGGACGAATCTTGATCTTGGTATTGGGAATCGTCAGATACGCCGTCAACAACAGCACCGTCGAGATCAACACCGAAACCCCAAAGCTCGCCAAGGTCGCCCCGATCACGCCCCCACCGCCATTTCCCCCATCCCCAGACACCGAAAGAACCCACCGAGCCAGCGCATCGCCAACGATAAAAGTCGCCGCCAAAAGCAGCGTCCCAAGCGTCAACATCGTCCAATACAGCATCAACCGCCGAAGCCAAGGCCGCCCCGACGGCGCGCCACACAACTGGTTGAACGATTTCTCAATCTCAAT
>JALSHW010000180.1 GCA_026982035.1 Phycisphaerales bacterium
AATCTTCCGCGACGAAACATCAAGATGCGAAATCTTCCCAATAAGTTCAGAAGAAAGCAGTTCATCAATCGTCGCAGGCCGTGTTGGATTTTCTGATCTCAGCATGAAGATTCCTTTAAACGCGAAGGCCGCGAAAAACTCGAAGGGGGAAGAGCCCGTTCATTGAATACTCGATGAATCCCATCTCGCACGAGTTTCACATTAAAATTGATAAGCAGTCCCACCGGCCGCTGACCAACACGCAAATACGAAAGCAACTGGGCCTTATGTACATCCTGAATCTGTGAAACGGACTTGAGTTCAACAACAACCTGATCCTCAACAAGCAAATCAAGCCGCTGCCCCTGAATCACAACCCCCTTATACAACACCTCAACCTCGACTTGTCGCCGCGCTCCAATCCCTCGTAGCGTAAGTTCGTGCAACAACGCTTGCTCATACACAGACTCCAACAACCCAGGCCCAAGCTCTCGATGCACCTCAATAGCCGCACCAATCACCCCATGCACAACCCGCTCAATCGAATCAGGTAAATCAGTCTTTCCAAATCTTGAACCCATGACTTCTCTTCCCTTCGAGCCCTTCGCGATCTTCGCGTTAAAAAACTCTTCTCTTACACCATCGCCGTCGGCTGCGTAGGCGTCAACTTCAAAACCTCCCGAACCAAATCATCGGCCCGCACCCGATCCGCCTCCGCCTCAAAGTTCATCAACACCCGATGCCGCAAACAAGGCATCGCCACATCGGCAATATCCTGATAACTCACATGAAACCGCCCATCAACCAGCGCACGAACCTTCCCCGCCAAAATCAACGCCTGGGCCCCACGAGGCGACACCCCACACCGAACATACCGATTCGTAGGGCCATTGGCACCACCCGCCGCCGTATCCGTCTCCGGATGCGTCGCCAAAACCAACCGCGCCGCATATTGCTTCACATGCGGCGCAACCACCACCTGCCGCACAAGATGCTGATACTCCAAAATCCCCGCCCCATCAATCACCTTATTGGCAACAGGATTCTCCGCACCAGTCGTCCGATCAATAATCTCCATCAAATCCTCAAGCCCCGCATACCCCACATCCACCTTCAACAAAAACCGATCCATCTGCGCCTCAGGCAGCGGATAAGTCCCCTCCTGCTCAATCGGGTTCTGCGTCGCCAACACCAAAAACGGCTCAACCAAATCATAAGTCTCCCCCGAAACCGTCACCGAATGCTCCTGCATCGCTTCAAGCAACGCCGATTGCGTCTTCGGAGTCGCTCGATTAATCTCATCGGCCAAAACAATCTGCGCAAAAATCGGCCCACGCTGAAACTCAAATGACCGCCGACCCGTCTCCGGATCCTCAGAAACCACATTCGTCCCAATCACATCCGCAGGCATCAAGTCAGGCGTAAACTGAATCCGAGAAAACGGCAAATGCAGCGTCGTCGCCAGCGTCCGCACAAGCAAAGTCTTCCCCAACCCAGGCACCCCCTCAAGCAACACATTCCCCCCCGCAAACAACGACACCAAAACAGCATCCACCACCGCCTGCTGCCCCACCATCACCTTACCAATCTCACTCCGCAACTGACCAAAAGTCGCCCGGAACGCTTCACACTGTTGCTTGACCTCAGCCGGTGTCTCAAGATTCTCGTTCATACTCATATCCAAACTCCTCGCCGAACCCTCGGCTGTGGTGCTTTCATCCTATCAATTATTCGTTCCCGTCATACTCGTCCCGAGCCCGCTTCTTGGCCGCCCGCAACGCACTCAACGCATCAATCGTCTCATCATCCTTCGATTCAACCTTCTTTGGCTTACCGATACTCGGCCCCCCAGTTCCAGGTCCGTCTTCTTCTTGCCCAGAAAGCGCAACCGGCTCATCACTCACCACCACCGAATCATCCGCCTCAAACTTCCGCCCAGACCCCCCAACCCCACCCTTCCGATCATCCCCCGTCCGAGACTCCGTCCGCACCCGCGCCATCCGCATCGCCGCCGTCGCATCCATCGACCGATCCACCTCTTTACGCGCCCCTCGCTGCACAAACGCCACAATCGCCCGCGGATCAATCCGCACCCGTCGAACCGCAACATCCAACAAAAAGATCCCAATCCCCACAATCGCCATCAACATCCAAATCGGCGTCAACGCCACAGGCATCGTAAGCCCCTCCCGCGTCCACAAATCAGACCCCACCGGATCACCAGCATCCAGCACCCGCCCCCCTGTTATCGAAGCCACCTGCTGCAACAAAGGCAGATTCGTCTTCAACGATTTATACTCATCCGCAAAAGGCCGAATCACCGCCGCCTGCGCCGACCCCTCAAAAACCTCACCCTCTTTCCCAGGCGACCTGTACTGCATATTCACCACATACGACCCCGGCTTAGAACTATCAAAATCACCCTCATACCGACCAGGCCCCACCTGACGCAACTCCACAACCTCCCCCACCCCATCAGGCGTCGAAGCCCGTGCCCGAAAATTCGCAAAGTCCATCCGCTCCCCAGTCGGATCAAACGCCTCCACAATCACCCGCGTCCGCTCCCCAACATTCTCCGTCGTCACCCGCAGCGTCGAATCCCCCCCCGGACGCATCGCCCACCGCACATGCTGCTCCCAATACTGATTAAACCCACTCCAAGCCACCCAAGACGGCGACCACCGACTCGACACATCACTCGTAAAAGTCACCACCTTGCCCAACCCATACTGCCACTGCGCCGCAATCGGATCCTCCTCCTTCCCCCGAAGCGTCACCAAACTCAACCCCTCCCGCTCCGCCGCCACCACATACCCCGATATCGGAGGCACCCCAGAAATCCCACGCATCGTCTCCGTCGGCACACCCGTCCGAGTCGGAGCAAACGCCTCCC
>JALSHW010000181.1 GCA_026982035.1 Phycisphaerales bacterium
GGCACAACCGGCAACCAGAATGGAGACCGTCACCGCACCAGAAGCGGGAAAAAACCATATTTTCGTATTCATTGTGAGTCCTAGAGAAGTCCAAAGTGACAACAAACCATCTGTATAAACAGATGGCAACCGTTGAATGGCAACTCATGGATTTATAAAAGAAGGACAGTCGAACCAATACGCCGTTGAAGATCATTCAGTGGCAAAGCGTCATCGGTTCCTGAGGCAAGCACCCGCGATGCTGTTGGTGCTACATGCTCATCCCAAAGAATGGCCAGGGGTGGCGGGGGAACAAATCCCTGGTGGTTTCCAATCTCGATATGCCGAGGGCGAAGTACAGAAACCGCCACTGTGAGCAGTTCGTCGACACAGGGCCCGTCAGAACAGCCGTTGAGAGCGGGGGTTGGTGACCAATTAAGGACATGGTTGGTCTCGTTGATCTCGTTGAAATCTGGAGAAAGATCATTGATCAACTCAATATGAGACGATCCATTGGCCTTGTGACACACCACCATCCGCCCTTGGCTTAGGGTGATCAGGAACAGTTGGGCAAAGATCAGTGCCCAAGCCAGAGTCGAATTTTTCAAAGTGGTGTTCATTGCTGAATAAAGAGTCTAGCCCCGAGTGTTTGAGAATCAAACACTCCCAAGTGCCCGCTTATTCATGGTTCACAAAGAGAATGTGCGATGGGATTGATTGACCTGCTCATTATCGGGCATCACAGGAGGCCTCTTGAGAGCATTGCCCAAGTGGACATGCTCAGAGGGGAGGCCAGTCCGAGCCAGGTAGGCTTTGTCGTCGTATTGGTCACGAGGGCCCCGGCTGGGGAGGAATGCCTATGGCGGTATTTTTTCTTGAGGAAGAGTATTTGAATCGTCAAACCTCTTCCTATCTGTAGAGAACGCAGCGTCGAAATCGGACCATAATGTAGAATATTTCCGGCTGTACAGGGAACCGCCGCGGGCGATCACATAGAATCAGGGATGAATTTCAGCGATACAATTCGTTGAGGTTTTGGAGCCAAAATACGAAAGCATCTCTGTCTTGAGAAAGGCGTCTTTCATGAAGCGATCACAGAACGGATTTTCTAGGCACTCAAAATATGTACGCCACGGACTGATGGCCAAGGGGCTTCTGGCTGGCTTGGTTGTTGGTTCCATTGGGGGGTGTGATCGAGGAGAGATCCACGCCTACCGCGTCGTTCGGCAAGCCGAGTCATCATCGGCACCCAACGATCTACATGGGCCCAAGGTCGTCTGGGAAGTTCCAGAAGTGTGGGAAGAAGTTGAAAACACCAGCACCATGCGCATTGCCACCTACAAAGCAAGCAATGAGCAGCTCATCACGCTGGCCGCATTCCCCGGCGATGTCGGAGGATTCCTTGCCAATGTCAATCGCTGGCGAGGTCAAGTTGGTCTTGACCCCACCGATGAAGATGGTGCCCACGAACATGTCGAACAAGTCGAAGGTGGAGACATTCTTCTGGTCGATATTGCAGGCCCTGAGCAAAGACTCTTGGGCACCATCATCCTTGTTGGTGATGGGCAAACATGGTTTGTCAAGGCCGTGGGCGGTGCAGAAGCAATCGAAGAAGTCAAACAGGAAGTGATTGATTTCTCTCTGACCTTCTACCTTCGTCCCCACGATCACGAACGAGACCACGGCCAAGAAGATCAAAGCCACGACAACCACGACAACCACGACAACCACGATCACGATCACGATCACGAGCATGAACAGGAACAAGAACAAGTTCATGAACATGATCACGCTTCTGAGACAGCAATCGAAGCAACGCCACAGATTCAGTGGCAACAGCCAGAGCAGTGGGCTGTCGAAAGCAACACTTCTTCATTCCTGATCGAGTCCTACACATCTCAAAGTGGTGCTCGTATTACGCTGACATCGCTCGCTGGTGATGGCGGTGGGTTGCTTGGAAACACCAACCGTTGGCGTGGACAAGTTGGACTTGATCCGGTCATGTCGCTCGATGAGCAGCCAATGAAAGACCTTGGCAATGGTGCATCACTCATAGACCTTGTTTCTTCGGACAAAAGCAATCGGATGGTGTTGGCGGTGGTTCCCATAGAGGGGGAAACGCTGTTCTTTAAGCTCTCTGGGTCGGATTCACAAGTTGCCTCTGAAATCGAACGATTTGCTGTCTATATCACTTCCAAAGGTTTGAGAAGGGTTGGTGAGCCGTAATGTTGATTCGTGTATTCAAGCCAATAGCGTCTTTGAAACTCACTGTGATCGTTTTTGCTCTCTCAATGTTTCTGATTTTTGCAGGGACACTGGTTCAGGTTCAAGATGGGATTTGGACGGTCGTCGATGAGTATTTTCGCTCGGTCTATGTTTTTATCGACTTGCAGATATTCGTGCCTCGGCACATCGCCACCATTCCCGGTTCAATACCATTTCCCGGCGGATTGACGCTCGGAATCGTTATGCTGGTCAATCTGATCGCCGCTCACGCAGTGCGATTCAAGTTTCGTAAAAACCGGATTGGGATCATCATGACACACTTGGGGGTGATCCTGCTCCTTGTCGGCGAGTTTGTCACAGGATTTGCTGCCCAAGAGGGCAACATGACCATTCGAGAGGGTGAGACTGTAAACTTTGTTGAGGATATTCGATCTTCAGAGATCGCCGTCATTGATCAATCGGACTCCGTTGACGATCTCGTCACGGTTATCCCTCAGCGACTGCTTCACACGGGTAAGACCATCAACCATGATCTTCTTCCGTTTTCGATAGAGGTCGTCGAATGGATGCCAAATTCATCTGTCTATGGCCCTGATTCCATGCCTCCAGAAGTCAAAGAGGCCCGTGATGGACTCGCTGA
>JALSHW010000182.1 GCA_026982035.1 Phycisphaerales bacterium
ACGCAACTACCTCCTCCCATTCCAATACGCAACCACCCCCTCCGACGAGTTGATCGCTTCACTCGCCGAGCGCCGCGCCCAAGCCGAAAAAGATGTCGCCGCTCGCCGCAAAGAACGCGAGGAAATGATCAACAAACTCGATGGCCAAGAACTCACCATGGATCGCGCCTGCAACGACCAAGGCCACCTCTACGGCTCAGTCACCCAACAAGACATCTCCGCAGCACTCAAAGAAGTCGGCTTCGCCGTCTCCCCACGCGAAGTCCGTCTCCCCGTCGCCATCAAACGCGTCGATTCCTTCGACATCCTCGTCAAAGTCGACTCAGACCTCGAAGCCCATGTCAAACTCTGGGTCGTCGCCGACCGCCACATCGAAGAAGATGGCGAAGAAGAAATGGAGTTCGACAACGACGGCGAACTCATCGTCAAAGACAAAAAGAAACCCGCTCAAGACAAACCCGCTCCAGAAACAGAAACATCAGCCGCTGAATAAAGCGACCAACATCAATCAAATCAAAAAAGACCCGCCATCCAAGGCGGGTCTTTTCTTTCAATCAATTTGGAAGTCCATAGACTCAATCGGTAAACAGACTCAATCAGTAGACATCGCCGGATCAAAGTGAACCAGCACCACATCCCCAATCGTAAAGTACTCAATCTCAGTTCTCGTCGAAACCAAGAAAATCAACGAAAGCTTCTGCCCTTCCTTAGACCGTGAAATCTTCGGCAGCCCCTTCTCATTGAGCCCGCTGAGCGTCGACCCAGGCGTATACCGCACCTTGACGAGCTTGGACGCCTCATCCTGATACACATACCCCACGGCCTCATACTCATTGCCCTTACTGTCAATCAACAAAAACGGCTCATCACTCGGAGCAATCTTGGCCGCCTCAGACAAGAACCCCCCCGCAGCATCAGACCCTACATTCACCTGCACCATTCTTTGCCCAGGACCATACCAAAACTTATCCACCCGCAACTTCTTCACCTGAGGGGAGTTTCGCCGACCAACCTCATCAAACGAGAAGGTCGCATCGCCCTGAGTAATCAGATTGTCATCATTGATCTTGATCCCCCGTTGCTTGACAAGCTGCGAAGGCATCACCGTCCCCAGCGACTCAGTGATCCGAGCCGCGTTGGTCTTTGATCCACCTTCACTCCCATCAACCTTGGCCGCTTCCTTGAGATTCAACGCCCGTTTGACCTGTGCCCCAGTCAACAACGATCCCGTCCTGATCAACTTACCCCGCTCCGAGGCCTTGGCAAACTCCCGTGGCTCACCGATCGACTCCACAGGCACACGAATATTCTTCACATACAACGCCAACGGCTTCTCATCAGCAGGCACAAAGAACTCAAAGCCCATCGGCACCCGAGACTTCCCACCCGACGAAGTGATAAACAAATCATCGCTGTCAAAAATCCATCGCCCATACTCCCCCTGACTACTCGATTCAGAAATCACCGCCAATGGAAAAACAGTGTGGGTCGAGCCATCTTTGGTATTCTCGGTCAGCAACCGAATCTGCCCATTGGAGACCACCACCTGCCCGCCCTTGCCACCTTTTTCCTTGGCTTTGGGACCAAACTCGATCACATACCCCGCCAAATACCCCGCTCCAGGCGCCTTCTCATCCAGATCAACATACCCCTGATCCCCGATGGTCTGATCCTTCTCCGTTGACCCATTGGTGTTCCCAACAATGTACGACGAAAGCACTGTGAACGCATCTTCAGTAATCGCATTGCGGGCCGCCCCATCACCCGGATTGATCCGTGCCGCAAACCCCGTCAGCGTCAAATCAGGATACCACTTCTTCAGCGGCTCAGCCGAACTCATCGAACCCACCGAAGCGTTCTGATACACCATCGCCGTGATCGTATCAACCGGCACCCAAAGCTTGTCATTGACCACCAACGAGCCCGCACCATTGCGATCCTCAGAATACCACACCGGCTGATACCCAAGGAAGGTCGAAGGCAGCCGCATGTATCCGATCCCAATGATCATCACCCCAGCCGTCAGCACGCTCGATACCAATCCAAATACCGCGCCCCCAGCGTAATCCACCGCTTTGGCATTCCGGATATTGGACTTGATCAACTTGTCGGTCGCGACCCGAAGCACAAGCATCACAAGCACAAAAGGCACAATCAACGCCACACCCCACGCCATCCCCTCAACAATCGGAGATTCACTCACCCCCAACAACATCAACGCCAACGGCTCCCACACCGCAAAGGCAATCGCCCCCGCAAAAAACACGCACAATGCGTGCAACATCGAATTGAAGACTCCACGAACCGCCCAGGTGTACGCGACACCCAAGACAAAGATAATAACAAGGATGTTCAAAAACATGTCAATACGCTCCGTGTGCTATTTTTACACCTTGGCGGTGGCTTTCTTCGATGAACTCTTCTTGGGTGCGGTGATCCGTGTCACCTCTTCAATACTCGTAATCCCCATCACGGCCTTCTTCAACGCCGACTGCTGAACACTCGGCAACCCACTCTTCCGCATCAACGCCCGCAACCCGTTCCAGTTGCCCTCAGCAATCAACGCCCGCTCCTCATCCCCAATCCGGAACACCCCAAAGCACCCCGTCTGCCCAGAATACCCAACCCCCCCACACACCGAGCAAACCTCTGGCTTATTGCGAACCAACACCTGCCCACCCTTCTTAAACAACTCCCCAACCTTCCCCTCAGGCAGCCCAAGCTTCTTGAGCATCTCCCCCGTCGGCTGGTATGGCACCTTGCAATTCCCACACAACACACGCACCAACTTACACGCCACCACACCCCGAATCCCCTTACCAGCCAGTTTCG
>JALSHW010000183.1 GCA_026982035.1 Phycisphaerales bacterium
ACACACAACAAAAAAACATGGCCACTCCTGACCATGTAAACCACATCCAAAAACTTCACACTTTCAACCAACCTTATCGAACCGCCCCCTCCGACTCACCCTTGGCAAACCCAAACCCACCACCCACATCATCCACAACAATCCGATCCCCCCGCTCAAACTCACCACTCAAAATCTTCGTCGCCAAAGGATTCTCAATCCGCCGCTGAATCGTCCGCGCCAAAGGCCGCGCCCCATACGCCGGATCAAAACCCTCCGCAATCAACCGCTCAAAAGCCCCATCAGTCAACTCCAAATCAATCCCCCGATCAGCCAGCCGACCTTCAAGTCCTTTGAGCAATATCCGAGCAATCCCCCGAAGCGTCTCCTTACCCAACTGATGAAACACCACCGTCTCATCAATCCGATTCAACAACTCAGGCCGAAAAAACTGCTCCCGCATCCCCACATTCAAATTCGCATTCATTCGCCCACTTTCCATATCAGGCGTCAACCCAGAAGCATCCAAATCCGCCCCAGGCCCACGACGAATCAAATCACGAACCGCCGCCTCAATCTCCCAATCCTCCGCCCCACGCTCGGCCATCTCTAAAATCTTCTGCGATCCAATATTACTCGTCATCACCACAATCGTGTTCTTAAAATCAACCGTCCGCCCCTGTCCATCAGTCAACCGACCATCATCAAGCACCTGCAACAACACATTAAAAACATCCGGATGCGCCTTCTCAATCTCATCAAACAAAATCACCGAATAAGGCCGCCGCCGAACCGCCTCAGTCAACGACCCACCCTCCTCATACCCAACATACCCCGGAGGCGAACCAATCATCCGCGACACCGCATGTTTCTCCATATATTCACTCATATCAATCCGCACCAGCGCATCTTCAGTATCAAACAAAAACTCCGCAAGCGCCTTACAGGTCTCCGTCTTCCCAACACCCGTAGGCCCAAGAAACAAAAAACTCCCAATTGGTTTGGTCGGATCACCAAGCCCAGCCCGCGACCGCCGAACCGCATCCCCCACCGCCCGCAACGCCTCATCTTGCCCAACAACCCGCTCAACAAGATGCTCTTCAATATGCACCAGTTTTTCGCGTTCTGATTCAATCAACTTGGACACCGGAATCCCCGTCCACCGCCCAACAATCTGCGCCACCGCCTCAGGATCGACTTCTTCTTTGATCAGCACCTCACCCGATTCGCGCCGAGCATCAATCACCCGCTCAGCTTCTTCGAGCCCCTTATTGAGTTCAACCAACTCCCCATACTGAATCCGAGCCGCCGTTTCAAGGTCCCCCACCCGCTGGGCCCGATCAAGTTCAATCTTCTTCTGCTCAATCTCGTTCTTCAACGACCGAGCCACATCCAAATCCTTCTTCTCATCTTCCCATCGTGCGCTGAGCGCGTTGTTCTTCTCGTTGAGTTCGGCAAGTTCCGACTCAACCCGTTCAAGTTCCGAAGCGTTCACATCAGAAGATTCTTCAAGTTTCATCGCCTCCCGTTCAATCTCAAGTTGCAAGATTCGCCGTCGAAGCTCATCAATCTCCGTAGGCATCGACTCAATTTCCATCTTGAGCGCACTGGCCGCCTCATCAATCAAATCAATCGCCTTATCAGGCAAAAACCGATCCGTAATGTACCGATCACTCAGCGACGCCGCCGCCAAAATAGCACTGTCCAAAATCCGCACCCCATGATGCGTCTCATACCGATCCTTCAACCCTCGCAAAATCGCCACGGTTTCTTCAACGCTCGGTGCTCCGACCAACACCTTCTGGAACCGCCGCTCAAACGCCGCATCCTTCTCAATATGCTTTCGATACTCATCAAGCGTCGTCGCCCCAATACACCGCAGCCCACCACGAGCAAGCGCGGGCTTAAGCAGATTCCCCGCACTCACCGCACCTTCAGCCGCACCCGCACCCAAAATCGTGTGCAACTCATCAATAAACAAAATCACCCGCCCATCACTGGCCTCAATCTCACGCAACACCGCCTTCAACCGATCCTCAAACTCCCCACGATACTTGGCACCGGCCAACAACTGCCCCACATCCAAAGCCATAATCCGCTTGTCCCCCATCCCCTCCGGACAATCCCCATGAACAATCCGCAACGCCAAACCCTCGGCAATCGCCGTCTTCCCAACCCCCGGCTCCCCAATCAAAACAGGATTATTCTTCGTCCGACGAGAAAGCACCTGCATACACCGACGAATCTCCTCGTCCCGCCCAATCACCGGATCAAGCTTCCCACTCGAAGCCAACTCCGTCAAATCAATCGAATACTTCGACAACGCCTCAAACGACGCCTCACCACCAGCATCCGTAATATGCTCAACCCCCGACGCCTTCCGAATCTCACCAATCGCCCGTTCAACCTCCTTGCTCTCCACCCCATTGACCCTCAACAACTCCTTGGCCGCCCCCGAAACCTGCGTCAACGCCATCATCAAATGCTCACACGACACAAATGAATCCCCCATCCCCTTCGCACTCGCGTCGGCCTTCCCAATAATCTCCATAATCTCCCGCCCACTGCTCCCCGCCCCCGAACTCGTCGTAGGCAACCGCCCAAGCTCATCACCCAACATCGCCCTGACCCGACCAACATCCACCCCGCCCCCCCCAATCTTCCTCAAAATACCAACCCCAGGCCCACCCTCATCCTCAATCAACGCACTCAACACATGCAACGACCCCACCTCCGGGTGCGAGCCCCCAAGAGCCAACTGCTGAGCCGAAGCCAAAACCTGCTGCGCCAAAGTCGTCATTCGATCCATCATGAGTACATCCTCCAAATCAGGCCCACACAAACGCA
>JALSHW010000184.1 GCA_026982035.1 Phycisphaerales bacterium
GTGGGATGCCTCGGGCGGCGGCGGATCGGTATCCGCATGAGTTTTCAGGTGGTCAACGGCAGCGGATCGGGATTGCTCGTGCGCTTGCCTTGGAGCCGAAGTTTATTGTGTGTGATGAGCCGACTTCTGCTCTTGATGTGTCGATCCAGGCGCAGGTGATCAACTTGTTGATGGATTTGCAGGAAGAGTTTGGGTTGTCGTATCTGTTTATCTCGCATGACATGGCGGTGATTCAGCATGTGTGCAAGCGGATTGCGGTGATGTACAAGGGGAAGATTGTTGAAGAAGGGACTCGTGAAAACATTATCGAGAACCCGCAACACTTGTATACGCAGTCGTTGTTGTCTGCGGTGCCTGAGCCGAATCCTCGGCGGACCAAAGAGCGAATAGTCTTTGATGGCGGTGCGATGTAGGTCATGACTGACCTGACGCGCCCAATTCGACGGGCGCCTCGGCCCGATGATCCACGAGTTCGATTTTTGATTGAGTTGTCGCGTGCCTTGGGGACTTATGGCACGGGGGCGCATCGGTTGGAAGAGGCGGTGCGGGTGTGTGCTCATGAGTTGGGGCTTGAGTGCCATGTGTTTTCTACGCCGACATCTGTGTTTTTGGCGGTGGAGATTGATGGGGTGAACTCGACTTATTTATCGCGGATTCATGGGGGGGAGGTGAATCTTTCCAAGTTGCGTCGGTTTGATGAGTTGTTCAATGCGGTGATTGATGGGCGGGTGTCGCCTCGGGCTGGGGTTCGGAAGATTAAGCAGATTGTGCATGAGCCGGATCGGGTGCCTTGGTGGGTGCATATTGGGAGTATTGCGATCATCGCTCCGGCGGCGGCGGTGTTCTTTGGTGGTGGGGTCAAGGAGATGTTTGCGGCGAGCTTGATTGGTGGATCGGTTGGATTTCTTGGGATGTGCGTGGGGAAGAATCGTCAACATGCGCGGTTGATGGAGTTTTTGTCTGGGTTGGTGGCGGCGAGTATTGCTTGGTTGTTGATGTTGGTGATAGGGCCTTATTCGCCGGGGGTGGCGATGCTGGCGGGGATTGTGATTTTTATACCTGGATTGACGCTGACGATGGCGATGACGGAACTTGCGACGCGGAATGTGGTGTCTGGGTCGGCGCGGTTGATTGGGGCGTTGATGATTTTTTTGTTGCTTGGATTTGGAGCGGCGGCGGGGAATACGGGAGTCCATGCGTTTGTTGAGTTGCCGGCGTCTGTGGAGCCGGTGGGGCTGGGGGCTGGGTGGAATGTGCTTGCGGCGATGGTGTCGGCGTTGTTGTTTGTGGTTTTGTTTCGTGCCAAGTGGTCGGATGCTTGGGGGATGATTTTGGCGGTGTTTGTTTCGTTTTATGGATCACGGTTTGGAGTGGAGCATTTTGGATTTGAGTTTGGGGTGTGTTTTGCGGCGGGGTGTGTTGGGGTGCTTGGGAACTTGTATGCGCGGATGCTGGATCGGCCGTCGGCGACGATTATGCTGCCGGGGCTGATTATGCTGGTGCCTGGGACGATTGGGTTTACGAGTTTGGAGTTGTTTATGGCACGCGATACGGTCAGTGGGGTGCAGACTGCGGTGACGGTGTTGATTGTGGGTGCGGCGTTGGTGGTGGGGCTTTTGCTTGCCAATGTGATTGTGCCGCCTCGGAAGGTGCTTTAGATTATGAGTCGGGTTGGAGGGATTGGTGTTGTTCGAGGAGGTCTGCGTAGGAGGATCGGATGGGTTCGCCGAGTGCTGGGAGGAAGGTGGATTTGAGTTGTTCGGCTCGGGCGGGTGCTGATTGGATGTCTTGCTTTGAATTCATGAGGATTTCGAATTCGAAGTGCCAGCCGAGGTCGTGGACATCGTCGATGTGGATGCGGGTGGAGTTGATGAGGTAGAGTTCGCGGACTTTGGTGACGGTGAGCCAGGTGGGGAGGGGGGCTTGGCCGAAGCGTTGTTGGACTTCGTCGTGGGTGTAGATGGTGTAGTCGGAGATTTTTGGGGCAATCTCATTGGGGCGTTCGTAGAAGATGTATTCGATGGGTTCTGGTGAGCCGATGCCCCGTTCTACGGCGATGGCTTCGCGTTTTTTGAGTCGGCCTCTTGAAACATTGTAGTAGGTGTCGGTTTGTCGGATTTTGCCGATGGGAGATGCGCCTATTTTTTTGCAGATGATTCGCGCCAGGTTGGGGTCGCGGAGTTCGGCTTTCCATTCGAGGTTCTTCATGGAGTGTGTATCGGCGGTTGGGTCAGGTTGGGTTGATGGAATCGAGGGTTTGTTGGAGTTTGGGTTCGTCCCAGATTTCGATGCCTAGGGATTGGGCTTTGGTGAGTTTGGAGCCGGCTTTTTCGCCTGCGATGAGGAGGTTGGTGGATTTGGAGACTGAGCCGGTGATTTTGGCGCCGAGGGATTCGAGGCGTTCGGTGAGGTCGGTGCGGTTGAAATCTTTTAGGGTTCCGGTGAGGACGATTGTTTTGCCTGCGAAGGGGGAATCGATGGTTTGGTTTGGGTCGCGGTGGTCTTTGCTGGTGAGGTTTACGCCGCAGTTTGTAAGGCGGGTGAAGGTGTCGGTGGCGGCGGTGGAGTGGAGGTATTCATAGACGGCGGGGGCGGTGTCAGCGCCGAGGCCTGTTTCGTAGGTGTGGTCGAGTTTGTCTTTGGAGCCGGTGAGTTGCTCGCGTTTGGCTTGGCTCATGGTGTTGACGGCGGTGGGCATGAGTTGCCAAAGTTTGGCGTTGCGGAGTTGGTCGATGTCTTTGAACTGGCGGGCGAGGAGTTTGGCGGTGGTGGTGCCGATGTGGCGGATGCCCATGCCAGCGAGGACTCTTGC
>JALSHW010000185.1 GCA_026982035.1 Phycisphaerales bacterium
CGGTGCATGGTGGTGTGGTAGTTTTCGTCATCGCCGAAGTATTGGAGCATGGCGAGGTATCTTGCGGCGGCGTCTTGGAGGTTGCCTTGGGTGATTCGCTCTGAAATGGCGGCGCGGCGGGCGGCGAGTTCGGCGGTTTGGGAGTCTTGTCTATTGGTATATTTGTGCGGTTTTGAGTTGGATTTGGTGGCGGATTTGAAGGCGCGTTTTCGGTTTTTGTGTTTGAGGATGGAGAAGAGGTCGTAGGGTTCGCGGGCGAGGATTTTGGTGGTGAGGAGGAAGAGGGCGGTGGAGATGCCAAAGGCGTAGCCGCCTAGGTGTGCGGCGTTTGCGGTGCCGTTGTTTGGTTGGAAGGTTTGGGAGAAGAGGTCGATGACGATCCAGAGTCCGATGAGCCACCAGGCGGGGACTTGGAGGATGGTGATGATGATGAGGAGCCAGAGGCATTTGATTTTGGTGTTTGGGAAGAGGACGAGGAATGAGCCGGTGACGGCGGCGATGGCTCCTGAGGCACCGATGGCGGGGTGGGTTGAGACTGCGGTGTGGATGAGTCCTGAGACGACGGCTCCGGCGAGGTAGAAGAGGGAGAAGCCGAGGCGTCCGAAGCGATCTTCGACTTGTGGGCCAAAGACGAAGAGGGCGAGCATGTTTCCTGCGATGTGCCAGAAGTTTGCGTGGAGGAAGGCGGAGGTGATTGGGGACCAGGGGGTGAGGTCGTATCTCCAGATGTGTCCTAGATTGAGGAGTTTTTGGGCGAGTTGGGGGTCGGAGGATTGGAGGATGAGTTGGAGGACGAAGACGGCGAGGTTGACGCCTATGAGGATGGGGACGATGCGTGTTTTGCGTGCGAGCGGTCGGTTTGTTCCCAGGGGGATGAGCATCGGGGATGGTACACCTTTGGGGGGGGTTTATTTGGTGCGTTTGATGGGTGTCTGGCCTATAGTTGGGTTCTCGGTTGACTCTGGGGATGTCGAAATCGGCATTGGCCTTTGGGTACGAGAGTGTTGAGCATTTTGAACTTGAAAGGATGCCCCATGAGCACCGCGCAAAGTACTTATTCGAAGGGTCTTGAGGGCGTAGTGGCTGCCCAGACTGAGATGTCGTTTATCAATGGCACTGAGGGGATTCTTGAATATGTGGGGATTGCGATTGGAGATTTGGCGTCGCAGAGTTCTTTTGGTGAGACGGTGTTCTTGTTGTGGAATAAGCGGCTGCCGACGGCTGAGGAACTCAAAGATTTCTCGATGAGCATGCGTTCTCAATATGGGTTGTGTGATTCACTTAAGGCGCGGATCAAGGCGTGTCCGGTGGATGCGGAGCCGATGCATGTGATCCGTACGATGATCAGTTCGATGGCGATGGATGATCCGTCACCCAATGAGAACTCGGTGGAAGCGGCTCGGGAGAAATCGTTGGCGATTTTGGCGACTGCTCCGGCGATTGTGGCGGCGTTTGATCGGCATCGGCGTGGGCTTGAGATTCTTGATCCTGATCCGTCGTTGAACTTTGCGGGGAATTTTTTGTACATGCTCAATGGAGAGAGGCCGACGGAGGCGATGATTCGGGCGTTTGATATTTGCATGATTACGCATGCGGATCATGGATTGAACAACTCGACCTTTGCGGCTCGGGTGGTGA
Organism: Phycisphaerales bacterium; assembly: GCA_026982035.1. Lineage (GTDB taxonomy): Bacteria > Planctomycetota > Phycisphaerae > Phycisphaerales > UBA1924 > UBA1924. The sequence continues at coordinate 1,639 of JALSHW010000185.1, forward strand.
TTTCGACGCTTTCGGATGTGTATTCAGCGATCACGGCGGCGGTTGGTTCGCTTCGCGGGCCATTGCATGGGGGAGCCAATGAGGGCGTGATGAAAATGCTGAATCAGATTCCATCTGTGGATGCTGCTGAGCAACATGTGATGAAGATGATTGCGAATAAGGAGCGGATTATGGGGTTTGGGCACCGGGTGTATAAGTCGAAGGATCCTCGTGCCAGCGAGTTGATGACTTTGGCCAAGCAGTTGGCTGAGGATACGGGGAACAGTGAGTTTTATGAGAAGTCTCATGCGATCGAGAAGGTGATGGAGCGGGAGTATGCGGCCAAGGGTATTTATCCGAATGTCGATTTTTATTCTGCGACGACTTATCACTGTATTGGTTTGAAGTTGGATTTGTTTACGCCGATGTTTGTGCTTGCGCGGATTGCTGGGTGGGCTGGGCATGTGATTGAGCAGCTTGAGGACAATCGTTTGTTTCGGCCTACGACGGATTATGTGGGGCCTCATAATGTGGCGTATGTTCCGATTGAGAAGCGGTGAGTGCTGAGATGACCGGTGACGGGGCGTTGAAGACCGTTGGTGTTTTTTGTGATGGTCGAGCATGGGCGGATCTTTGGTTCAATCAGTGTGATGGGGCGGATGGTCGGCATCGTGGGATTTGGTTGCGGCCTTATGATGTTTCTGCGGATCATTTGGTGTTGATGGGGAATATGTCTCCTGAGGCGGGGGGGTATTCGATTTCGAGCTTTGCAAGACGGAGGGCCAAGGCGCGGGGGCGGCTTGACGCTTTGGTGTTGGAGCGGATTTGTGATGGGATTGGGCGGGATCGGGGTGATCTTTCGATGGTGGTGTATGAGCCGAGGGAGGCGTATTCGGATGCTTGGTTTGAGGTTGCCAATGAGCGGTTTGGGCGTGTGTATGGGCCTGATGATCGTGCGTCGGATGTGATTACGCTGCCGACGATGTGGACGGATCAGGAGGGGGTGTCGGCTCTTGGGATTGAAAGGGCTGGGGATGATCGCCCGGTTTTGTTGGCGTGTGTGACGAGCGGGAAAACTATGTGGCGTGGGCATCGTGATCGGCTTTCGTTTTTGCGATTGCTCCGGGCCGAGGGGATTGAGATGAGTTTGTATGGGAGTGGGCTTCCTGAGGGGGT
>JALSHW010000186.1 GCA_026982035.1 Phycisphaerales bacterium
TTCCGTCTAAGGCGTTGATTGCCAATGCGGAGTTGATGGAGAAGTTGGCCGAGCAGGAGGAATGGGGGATTTCGACGGGGGAGGTGAAGTTTGATTGGGACAAGGTGATTGGGCGGTCGCGGGGAGTGGCGGACAAACTCAATAAGGGGGTTGAGTATTTGATGAAGAAGAACAAGATTGAGTTTATTAATAAGCATGCCAAGATCGTCAAAGCTGGCAATGGGTCTGGTGGGAAGGTGACGATTGAGTTGCGGGAGTGCAAGTTGAATGAGGAGTTTACGCCTTCGCCTGTGGAGGTTGGGAAGGTTAGTGAGACGATCACTTGTGATAAGGTGATTGTGGCGACGGGGGCGGTGGCGCGGGACTTGCCGTTTGCGAAGTTTGATGGGGACAAGATTTGGGGTGCGCGGGAGGCGATGAATAACTCGGATCGTCCTGGGCATTTGATTGTGGTTGGGGCGGGGGCCATTGGGATGGAGTTTGGGTATGTGTACAAGAACTTTGGGTCGAAGGTGACGATGATTGAGATGATGGATCGGCTTGTGCCTGTGGAGGATGAGCAGGTTGGTAAGGAGATGACGAAGATTTATAAGAAGCATGGGTTTGATGTGAAGGTCAAGACTGGTGTGATGGATATTGATGCCAAAGGTAAGGGGGTCAAGGTGACTTGTGCTCCGATTGGCAAGGATGGGAAGCCGGATGCGAGCAAGAAGGAAGTGATTGAGGGGGACAAGGTGTTGCTTGCCATTGGGGTGGTTGGTCGGTTTGATGGGTTGTTTGATGAGTCGTTGGGGTTGGAGACGGTCAAGGGGCATATCAAGACGGACTATGTGCCGCTCAATAATGATTCGGTGAGTGATCCCAAGGCGTTGGATTACAGGACGAATTTGCCTGGGGTGTATGCGATTGGGGATGTGATTGGGCCTCCTTGGCTTGCGCATGTTGCGGCTGAAGAGGCGGTGCTGTGTGTTGAGCGGTTTGCGTTCAAAGAGGGGAAGGATAAGCATGATCCGATCCCGATGGATTACACGGTGATTCCTGGGTGTACTTATTGTCATCCGCAGGTGGGGTCGGTTGGGTACACCGAGCAGTCGCTCAAGGCGCAGGGATTGAAGAAGGGGGTGGATTATGATGTTGGGGTGTTTAACAACAGTGCGCTTGGGAAGGCGATTGCGACTCGGCATACGGATGGGTTTGTGAAGATTATTCGTGGGTTGCCCAGGGGCGAGATTTTGGGGACGCATATTCTTGGTGATCAGGCGACGGAGTTGATTGCGGAGATGACCTTGGCACGCCGGCTTGAGGCGACGACTGAGGAGATTATTGCGACGGTTCATGCGCATCCGACGATGCATGAGGCGGTGCATGAGGCGGCGCTTGCGTCTGAGGGGCGTGTGATCAACTCGTAGTTCAGTTGGGATTTGGCTTTGATTTTTATACGAAGAACCGCTGAAATGGCGGTTTTTTTGTTGGAATGATGGGGGCCTTGTGGTAGCATGGGGCGGTTGCTGGGTGTTTTTACGGCTTGAATTTTGAGAGGTGACTCGAATGAAAATAAACGCATTGATGTGTGCGGCGGCGGGTGTTGTTCTGGGTGTTGGGTCGGCTGAGGCGGCTGGGGTGGGGGATGTGTTGTTGATTCCGGATTCGAGTTCGGATCGGGTGTGGATGTTTGATGCTTTTGACGGGTCGATGATTTCGGATTCGTTTATTGCTGATCCGGGGGTTGATGGCGGGGTGGATGTGTTTAATCGGCCTATAGAGGTATTGATTGCTGCGGATGGGTCGTTGTTGGTGACGGATCAGTTTTCGGATTTGGTGGCGCGGTTCAGTGGGGATGGGTCGGCGTACCTTGGGATTTTTTCTCTTGGGGGGACTGTTGATACCAATGTCATGAACAATATTCGTGGGGGGCATGTGTTGAGCCAGGGGCCTGGGGCTGGGGATGTGTTGGTGGTGAACTCTGGGGCGTTCAATGATTTGGTGGTGTCGCAGAAGAATATCAAGCGGCTTGATCCGGTGGATGGTTCTGAGAAGGTTGATTTTGCGTTTAATCGGTATGGGGGGATTCGTGGGCCTTTTGATGTGATTGAGTACAACGGGGAGGTGTTGGTTGCTGATGAGGGGCAGGACAAGATTGTGCGGTACACGCTTGAGGGGAAGTTTGCTGAGCGGTTTACCAGTGCGCTTGCGGTGCCTCAGTTGGATTTTCCGCAGCAGATGGCGATTGCGGGGAATGGGAATCTGTTGGTGTGTTCTTTTTCGAGTGGGTTTATTTTAGAGTTTGATTCTTCGGGGTCGTTGGTTGGGCAGTATGACCCGGGGACGCTGGAGTTGTATCGGGGGATTGCTGAGCTTGGAAATGGGAACTTGTTGGTGACGACGACGAGTGGGGTGTTTGAGGTGTCGCGGATGGGGCTGGTGGTTGATACTGAGGCGGTGGGGACTGGGTTCCGGTACATCACGGCGCATTCGGTGGCGGTGCCTCGGGTTGGACAGGGGTTGGAGACGGAAAAGAAGAAACTGATTGCTCGGCCTGATTTGCGGGATCGGGATGAGATTTTGCGGGATGAGCTTGGGTTGTTGGAGTTGGAGGTTGGATCATGAATCGTGTGACTGTAGCGGGCGTTGTTGGTTTGTGTGTTGTTGGTATGTGTGCTTCGGTTTCGCGGGGGGGGTCGCCGACGCATGCGTATATTCTTGAGGGGTCGGGGTTTTTTGGGGCTCCTGGGATTGAGCTGGCGTCGGTGGGGTATGTGAATCTTTCGGATCCGAGTGATGTGGTG
>JALSHW010000187.1 GCA_026982035.1 Phycisphaerales bacterium
GCGAGATGACGATGTTTTTGCGTTCGGTATCAATCTTGAGAATCTCTGCACGAACCTTACGACCGACAAACTCATCAAGATTGTGTGGGCGACGAACATCAACCTGTGAAGCGGGCAAGAATACGGGGACACCGATGTCCACCAACAAGCCGCCCTTGATCTTGCGAAGGACCATGCCTTCGACAACATCTTCTTCTTTGGTCGTATCGACGATCCGCTGCCAAGCGATTTGACGATCGGCTTTGCGTTTGGAGAGTTCGATGATGCCTTCAGCATTCTCGATGGACTCGAGGAGGACATCGACTTCGTCGCCGATTTTGAGCGAAGTCATATCTTCGAACTCTTCACGAGCGATGAGCCCTTCACTTTTGAGACCGACATCAACCACAACATCATCTCCGGCAAAGCCGATGACGGTGCCTTTGATGAGTTTGCCCGAAGTGAGGTCTCGGGATTGGTCGGAAAGAATCGAATCCATCTGGTCTTCGGTTCCGGCGGCATCGCCGAAGGCCTCGCCCAAAAGTGCCATCGTTTCATCGTCGTTGATACCGAGTGAAGCGATTAGATTTTCATCGATCATATTGTGTAGTTCCTTCCCTGCCCGCGTGCGGACAGATCGACCGTGGTCTTGAATCGTTGGCCTATCGATCCAGTCCTCGATCACCGCTCGATATGCTCCAAAGATGAGCCATCGGGCGGGTGTTCCCAATGGGAACGCTTGGGGGTTCAGGTTGGCTCAAACAGACCATCTGGTTGAGCTCATAGGCCAATGTGCCCATTGCATGGGCGGGAAGAGAGGATAGAGCCCAAAAGAGACACAGAAAACCAGTCGGGGCACTGTTTTAGACAAATTTCACGAATCATCCTCCAGATGATTGGGTCTGAGAGGGTCACGCCCAGTTTAGGGTTCTCCCCACATAATTTGATGCCCTAAAGATTCTCGCCAAGTGTCCATAAAAAGAGGCCTGGTGGGTCTGGAGATGGGTATCATCATGGTCACCGGCGACTCCTTCTTTTGGTCGCCCGATGACGATGGGCAGCGCGTCATTGGATCTGTGCGATCGGAACGCTGCGTGACACCGGCAATACACGCCCGCCCGGCTCACCCCGGACGCATGACTGGATGCACAACACCATGACTGCAACAGCAACGACAGAACTTCCCCGCGGATCGGTCACCCACGAACTCGGATTCCCAGACGATCCCAACAACCTCTACACCCAGACCGTCAATACGATGCTCTCAGCGGCCGAGGCGGTCAACCTCAAACACCGAACGCGCATTATCCTCGCTCAACCCAAGAACGAGATCATGGTCCACTTCCCAGTCAAGATGGACGACGGGCACCACAAACTCTTCAAGGGCTATCGCATCCAGCACAACAACGCGTGTGGGCCATACAAAGGTGGCTTCCGATTTCACCACGATGTTCACCTTGATGATGTCAAATCACTGGCACTCCTGATGACTATGAAGTGTGCCGTGGTTCGAATCCCCTTCGGCGGCGGCAAGGGTGGCGTCAATGTCAATACCCGCAACCTCTCGCACGGAGAACTCCAACGATTGACCCGCCGCTACTGCTCGGCGATCATGGATCAGATCGGACCCGATGTTGACATCCCTGCACCAGATGTCGGCACCTCTGCAGAAATCATGGCGTGGTTTGCAGATACCTACATGATGTCCTCGGCACACCAACACCACGACGCCCTCCGCGTCGTCACCGGCAAACCCATCGAATTCGGTGGATCACAAGGACGCCTCAAAGCGACCGGGCAGGGTGTTGCAGACACGCTGGCAGAAATGCTCCCCGGAGTCGGTATCTCGGTCAAAGGCATGAAGGTCTCGCTTTTGGGTTTCGGGAATGTGAATGGCTGGGCCGGTCAGATTCTCCAAGACATGGGCGCGACCATCGTCGCCGTGATGGACCACACCGGGGCGATCCGCAACGACAATGGAATCGACTGCAAAGACCTCTACGCCCACAACATGAAAACTGGTGGTATTGGTGGATACGAAGGAGCCGTCGATGTTGTTGACGAAGAGGCCTTCTACCGGACGCCGGTCGATGTCTTTATCCCCGGTGCTCTTGAGCAGATGATCAAAGAGAAGGAAGCTGGCTGGCTTGATTGTAAAGTCATGGCCGAAGCGGCCAACGCTCCGTGTGACCCGTCCGGCGAACGAAAGCTCGACGAAAAAGGCATCGAGATCATCCCTGCGATCCTCGCCAATGCTGGCGGCGTCACCGTGTCGTACTTTGAATGGGTCCAGAACAAGAACGCCGTCACTTGGTCTGCTGAGCAGGTTGACCGCGAACTCAACCGTCACATGGTTGTGGCCGCTCAACGAACACTTGCCCGCCGCAATGAACTCAAATGCACGCTCCGCACCGCGGCCTTTGCCTCGGCATTGGATCACATCGGCGATGTCTACAAAGTTCGTGGCATCTTCCCATAACCCATCTCGTCGTCCGAATTGACCTCAAACACCCCCAGCGGGGTGTTTTTTACTATTGATTGAAAAAACTCATCTATACTCTTGATCTGTTTTTGAATTTTCAGTACTCTGGAGTCAAACCACAAGGAAAACAAACACATGCTCAGCCGAACAACAATTCTCGCTCTCTCCACACTGACACTTGCGCAAGCGGCAAACGCTGCCCATGTGTTGATTGTTTCAGCCGGGTCTGCTGTCACCGACGCCGCCCTTGTTGACGCACTTGTCGCCCAAGGACACACGGCTTCGAT
>JALSHW010000188.1 GCA_026982035.1 Phycisphaerales bacterium
TGGCATCGTCGGTGGTGCAATCCCCAAGGAGTTCATCCCATCGGTCGAAGTTGGTATTCGGAACACCGCCAAGAGTGGAGTTTCGGCTCCGTTTCCGTTGATTAACATCAAGGTGACGGTCACGGATGGTAAGTACCACGATGTGGATTCTTCGCAGATTGCCTTTGAGCAGGCCGGTCGTTTGGCGTTGCGTGAGGCGGTTTCCCAAGCGGGGTCGATTCTTCTTGAACCGATCATGAAGGTGGTGGTGGTGACTCCTGAGGATTATTTGGGCAATGTGACGGGTGATATTTCATCGCGTCGCGGGATGATTCTGGATACTGAGGACAAGGGCATTATCAAGGAGATCACGGCTGATGTGCCTTTGAGCGAGATGTTCGGGTACACGACGGATTTGCGTGGGATGTCCCAGGGGCGTGCTGCCAACTCGATGGAGTTCAAGGAATATCGGGAGATGCCTCGGAACCTTCAGCTTGAGGTGATCGAGGCCGGGGCGTAAATCGCTTCTTCTTGGTGGATCAGTTCAGAAATGAGCATTATCCGGGCGTGTCCAGACGGGCACGCCCGGTTTCTTTTTCTTTGACCCGGGGGGTCTGGATCAACCACCGAATCGAGAATGCCGACCTACTGTTGAGACCCGCCGGAGGATGGTGGGCATATCGGACCTCATCATCTGGCTACAGGAGTCGGGCCAATGTCAGAACGGTATCAAGCGATTTTGCTCTTTGGAGCACCTGGCGCAGGTAAAGGCACCCAAGGACTCTTGCTTGGAAATGTCCCTGGATTTTTCCACATGTCCACTGGTGATATGTTTCGCACGCTTGATCGCCACTCTGAGATTGGTCAAGTATTTGACTCATACTCGAGTCGAGGGGAACTTGTTCCTGATGAGGTGACGGTCAAGATGTGGCGTGAATATGTTCATGCCCAAACCATACTGGGCTTGTACAAACCACACCGAGAGCTTTTATGCCTTGACGGCATCCCTCGAACAATTGCCCAGACCCATGCATTGAAAGAGTACATTGATGTGTGTGGAATTATTCACCTGGTTGCTACGAATCCCGAAGAAATGGTGACGCGTTTGCAAAAGCGTGCGATCGAGCAGAAGCGTGTGGATGATGCGAAGATTGATGTCATCCGAAATCGGCTCGAAGTATACGAACGGGAAACACGCCCTGTGCTGGATCAATATGATTCTGGATTGGTTCACGAAGTCAATGCCATAGGCACACCTGCGGAGGTTCTTGGGGAGATTCTCCGGATTTTGGCGCCGATCCAAGCAACTGTTCACACCACGGCTTCTTCGACCTGATTTACATATCGCTATGGATTGCCATTTTTGTATATATCTTCACTTCTGAGTGTTGAGTTGACGACCTCGATTGCCAAAATTTGCGAAACACTGTCATGCTTCGTTTTCGGCATCGTCTTGAATCCATACAGAGCGGGGAATCCATAGGCGCTGTAGTTGACCGGTGGATGAAAGTAGTATGCCAGGGGTACATAGAAGCGGAGTAAGTTGTGTGATCCAAAATAGTCCCAGTTTTGTTTATACAAAGTTGAGCGTCTGCCGTTGTCGAGAAGAAGTTTGGTGTCGATCGGAATCCACAATATCTGGTCGTTTTTTTGGTCGTAGAGAGCAAACTCAACCATTGCGGTGATGATGTCGTCGACGGAGTTGGCGTAGCTGTACATGTTGTAGCAAACGACTGTTCTTGCCGGGATTCCAACGCTTCTGAGCACCGAGGTGAGCATGGTGGAGAGGTCAAGGACTGAACCGCTGGGGTCAAGAGCCACTTGGTCTGCAGATCGGACATAAAAACCGGACCATGAAGATTGAGGATAAGTCGAGAAATTTCCTGTCAATGACAATCCATTGGCTGGGTTGCTTTCTTGGAACCTTGGAGTCGCAACGGTTGGGGAAAAAATAGAGTTGCCCCGTGTGACACGAACATGTTCGATAACTTTCCCGGTGAGGAACTTGGCAAGCGTGACTTGATCGATTGTTTTCGGATCATTTCCCTCGAGCCATTTGTCCACCAAGCGAAGCAGTTGGTCTTGGCCACGCACATCAATGTATGGTTCTCCAATGGGATCGATGAGGGGGGTCAGAAACCCTTGGGCTTCAGGAAGCCAGTGTTGAGGCCAAGGAATCTGTTTGGCGAGTTCTTCATTGAAGATTGTATCAGCAGCCACGATATGAGAGGTTTGGGTAAAGTGGAGTTGGTACACTTTGTAATCTTGTAGATTTGATTTCCACCAGACATAGGGAGCCCCCGAACCGGGGGTTTGTAGGATTTTGGGTTCAGGTTGGAAAATAGTGTCGTCGATCCGAAACGAAGTTTCAATCTCTTCATTGGGCGACCAATAGTGCCCTCCCTGACGGACAAGCGGGAAGATATATTCAAAATTGTTTAGTCTCCATGAACTGGATAATTGTTCACGATACTCGCCGTTGGCGTAGGTGATGATCCCATGCCTGAGAAAGACTTGGGCGCGAACATCCCATCGCCAGGGATCATCGTGACGGAGATAGGGATTGGGTTTGAGTGGGGAAATCGAGTCTGGATGGGACATGCTCTGGGCAGAAGCGGTTGAAGTGCCCAATGAGCACACCAAGACAACGGTCAAGGAGATGAGTGTGGTGAGGATTGGTCTTGGCATGGATGTCCCTTCGGTTGTTGTACAATACGGCCCCCAATGACATCGGTTTCGAGGGCTTTATTGGGTCA
>JALSHW010000189.1 GCA_026982035.1 Phycisphaerales bacterium
CGCAACATCCTCGGCAGAATCATCCCCAGACACCAAACACCGCCGCTGTTCAATAATCTTCCCCTGATCAAACACCTCATCAGCAAAATGCACCGTACACCCAGTCTCACAAATCTCACCACGCCCAACCGCCTCAACCACCGCCCGATGCACCTTCATCCCATACATCCCAGGCCCCCCAAAGTTTGGCAAGAGTGCCGGGTGAATATTGATCACTTTTCCGCGAACAGAATCCGTAATCGGAAGCAACTTCAAATACCCCGCCAAAATCACCCAATCAATCCCATACTCCTCCACCACCCGGTCCAGATCATCACCACCAATTCCACCCTCAAAAACAAGCGTCAAAATCCCCGCCGCCCTCGCCTTCTCCACTCCAAGACATTCCCGCGACCCCACCACCAAAGCAACCTCGGCCTCAAGTTCGCCACGCTCAATACACCCAATCAAATTCTCAAGCGTCCGACCAGACCCCGAAAGCAACACCGCAAGTTTGGCCTTGGATCGCCCCATATTCAATCCCCTTGATCAGGTTGCCGCAAACACTCACCAAACGGATACGGCTTCCCATCACGCATCCCCACCATCGTCATATTCGCCGTCGTCACATGCACCGACTCATGCGTATGAAACCGCTGGGCGCTCACCTCAATCCGCACATCCAAACTCGTCCGACCAAGCCGAGTCGTGTAAGTAAAGTAGTTCACAATATCCCCCACATGCACCGGCGCATGAAACTCCACCCGATCCATCGCCGCCGTCACCCACGCCAAATCCGCATGTCGCCGCGCCTCAACAAACCCCGCCTGGTCAATATAACTCAAAATAATCCCACCAAAAATAGTCCCATACGGATTCGTCTCCCGAGGCATCGCCACAACACGCATCGACAACGCCACTTCATTGAGTGCCCCATCAGGAGTTGGATGATTCTCTGGAAGTACCATTTTTGTGCCCTCAAAAAGTGTCGTTAGTGCCACCCAACCCTCGCCATCTACCGTGGCGGAGTATTTTTCGCCGGCGCGTTTTTCAATTGTTCCACATAGAACAATTGCAACCGCTCAAAAACAGCCGCAGGCACATACCGCTCCACCACCGGCTCCCAACCATCAGGCCCAATCATCCCTTTGACAAAACTTGAACTCAACTCACAAAGTGCCCGAGGCGGCATCAAAAATATACTCGTCAACTCAGGATTCAAATCAGAGTTCACATACCGCATCCCCCGCTCATATTGATAATCATCCTCATTCCGAATCCCCCGAATCACAAAGTTGGCCTCGGCGTGCTTGGCGTAATGGGCAAGAAACTCATTCTGAATCGAGGCGACTTTGACATTCTCATGCCGAGCAGCAATCTCTTCGAGCCAGCCGAGGCGTTCGTCAATCGAAAATGTATACTCTTTCTCAGGATGCTTGGCCACGGCCACAATCAACTCGTCAAAAAGCTGCGCCCCCTGATCAATCATCCACACATGCCCATTGGTCGGCGGATCAAAACTCCCAGCATACACAGCCCGGCCATTCATGCGGTTTTTTGAAACACTCATACCACAGCCCCCTGATTTTTCACCGCATTCACGGCACTGGTAAATATGCTGAGTCCCGGCGTTGGGCCAGATTTGGTGGCCGAATCAAGGCGAGTCGCAAACGGATGACGGTTCCAATCAAGCATTCGTTCCGGGTGAGGCATGAGCCCAAAGATCAAACCTGTTGGATCACAGACCCCAGCGATGCGGTCGTGGGAGCCATTGATATTGGTGGCGTAGCGGAGGGGAACCAGATCAGGATTGATCTGGTAGTGGTCGGCCAGCACAAGCCGACCTTCGGCGTGGGCGTAGGGGAATCGGCACACCGTTGGGTCGGTGAAATTTTTGAGTTCTTGGGTCCAGATGCAGTTGGAATTGTGATTGAGTTCCATGACGGCCCAGTCGTCGATGAATCGGCCATGTTCGTTTTGGCAAAGTGCGACCGAGGCGTTGCCGTCGTCGGAATTGGAATTGGAATTAGAATCGCCTGGGAGGAGTCCGAGTTGTGTGAGGACTTGGAAGCCGTTGCAGATGCCGATGATGGGTGTGCCTCGGTCGCGGGCGGCGATGAGTTCTGGGAGAAGATGTTGGCGGGCGTGCATGGCTTTGATTCGGCCTGAGCTGATGTCGTCGCCATAGGAGAAGCCGCCTGGGAAGGCGATGAGGTCGAAGGATCGGAGTTGGGTTGGGTCGGCACAGAGGTTGTCGAGGTGGATGGAGGTGGTGGCCGCGCCGGCCATTTGGAATGCGCGGAGAAGTTCTTGATCGCAGTTGGTGCCTGCGGTGCGGATGACGAGGGCTTTTGGCCTTGAGGGGTTGGTGGTCATTTGGGTATTGTAGGTTGGCTGGGAGGGTGTGGGAAGAGGATCGCAGAGGCCGCGAGTTGGGGCACCTGTCCTGTGTAAATCGTGCTTGGCCGAGGACGGGCGAAGCACGGTGTCGGATGAATCAAATATACTTGAGATACCAAGACCCAACGCGCTCAAAGGCAGCGAATCGGGGCACCCGCCGAGAGGGCGTGGGGGAGTTTGTGTGGGCATTCAGAATGGAAATACAGGGTCAAATGGTATAACACTGTTCTTGTATGGTGTTGGTTTTGATTTTTTAGATAATTTTTCTGTAAAACTATTTTCAAACTCATGGTGGTTTTGGGACACAATTTGGTTATTTGGCATACTATGGGTTGGGTACCT
>JALSHW010000190.1 GCA_026982035.1 Phycisphaerales bacterium
CCCCGGGCAGCCAATGTAGGCCTGTGTAGGATCGGGGATTTTCGTTGATAACCCACGATTCGATCTGGAGAAATACAAAAATGAACAACTCACTCAAAGCATTGCTCGGCGCTGCCCTTCTTTCAACCGTCATGATCGGCTGCGAAAGCACCCAATCACGCGATGGCCAAACCAGTGCCAACAGCATGAATGCAGCCGCTGAATGCGATGGCAAAATGGACGGCAAGAAAATGGACTGCAAGAAAATGGACGGCAAGAAAAAATCCGCCGATTGCCCAACAAGTGCTGCAAAAAAAGATTGTGATAAATCTGCAAAAGCCAAAAAATCCCATTGCGACAGCATGAAGGCCAAGGATTGCGGCAAAGACTGCACCAAGCCATGCTGTGCTGACAAAACTGCTGGCTAATCAGCCATCAAACCTATTCAACAGACTTGACCCGCCTCACAAGCGGGTTTTTTCATGTTCGGTTTTTTCATGCTCAGGGTCTACCCTTCTACAGACCATGGAAACCCTGCTCGCCACCCTTGCCGACTGGAAACCCTTCAACGCCATCGTTGTTGGTGACTTTATGCTCGATCAGCAACTCTATGGCAACGCCACCCGCCTCTCACCAGATGCCCCCGTCCCGGTCCTCCATGTCACCAAACAAGAGAACCAACCGGGCGGGGCCGCCAATCTTTGTCTTGATCTGGTCGCCATGCACGGCACCGTCATCGCCCTCGGTATCGTCGGCCAAGATTCAGACGCCGCCATTCTCACCGAAGCCCTTCAAAAACAAGGTGTTGATGCCAGTTCAATCGTCGCCGATCCTTCCCGTCCAACGACTGTCAAGCGGAATCTCATCGGGCTTGCCCAAGGCCGACACGCTCAAAAAATGTTCCGGGTCGATTTTGAATCCTCCGAACCCATCTCCACATCCATTGAACAACAACTCCTCGACCGTCTCGATGCTCATCTTGCCGGTGCCGACTTTGTGTGTATCGAAGACTACAACAAAGGCGTCTGCACCCCAGCGTTGTGTCAAGAGATCATCAAACGAGCCAAACTCGCGGGCAAACCCGTGTATGTCGATCCGGCTCCGATCAAGGATTACAGCAAATACGCCGGTGCCTCGGCCATCACCCCAAACCGCACCGAGGGCGAACTTGCCAGCACGCTGGATCAGAAAAACGACACCAAATCACTCGCCCGCGATCTACTCGAACGCTACAACTTTGAAACCGTCGTCCTGACCCTTGACAAGCACGGCGCCCTGCTTGATCGTGCCGACCTTGACGAACCCGTGTCGATTCCAACCCAAGCCCGGGCGGTGTACGATGTGACGGGTGCTGGGGACATGATGCTTGCTGGGCTTGCGGCCGCTCGTGCCAATGGGCTTGGTTGGATTGATTCGGTTCGGCTTGCCAATGCGGCTGCGGGTCTGGAAGTCGAAATTTTCGGCGTCGCGCCGATCCCCATCGAACAAATCCACCACGAAATCCTCTCACTCTCAGCCCAAACCCGAGGCAAGAGCCGCACCCTCAATGAAGCAATGGTCATGACCAAAGCCGCCAAGAACAGCGGGAAGACGGTGGTCTTTACCAATGGGTGTTTTGACATCATCCACGCTGGGCATATCTCGTTGCTGCAACGGGCCGCCGCCCTTGGCGATGTGCTGATTGTCGCGATGAATGACGACCACTCCGTGCGGGCACTCAAAGGCCCAACCCGACCCGTCAACGATCAGGAGAACCGGGCCCGGGTTCTCGGGGCCTTGGAATGCGTCGATGCGGTGGTCCTGTTCAATGAGGAAACCCCCATCAAACTCATCGAGGGGATCAGTCCAGATGTGCTGGTCAAAGGCGGCGACTACAGCATTCAAACCGTTGTGGGAGCGGAGTTTGTCATCGCCAATGGCGGGCGAGTCGAACTCCTGGACCTCGTCGATGGGTTGTCAAGCACCTCAACCATCGAAAAAATGAAGCACTCCTGAGCCCTCCCTGAGCCCCTTCCTCCCTTTGCCACTTGGCACCACAACGCTGTGGAATCCCAAAACAACCCCCGTAGAACCAAAGATCACAGGCCAATCGTCCGATATATGGTCTATGCCCCCCACCCCCCCCGCCCCCACCATCCACCTGATGATCGTCCACCCCCGCTACATCGCACCGATTCTCAGCGGGACCAAGACGCTCGAATCGCGGCTCGGCCAAGATCGACGAGCCCCCTTTGGCAAAGTCAACCCAGGCGACATCGTCTACATCAAACCAACGGGCAAACGAGTCATTGCCAAAGCCATCGTTCGCCGAGTCGATGAGTTTGAAGGCCTCACGCCTGACGACATCATCAATCTCCGTCAAAGCTACGACGACCGCATCATGGGCGGCGACCACTACTGGCAGACCAAATCCAACTCCAAGTACGCCACACTCATCGGCTTTGAAAAAATCACCCGGCTCAACGATGAATCATGCGTCCCCGCCGAACTGCTGGTCCCCAATCGCAACGCCTGGCGAATCCTCAAATCCGATCAAGCCGACCGAAAAGCCGCGTGAGTTGAATCAATCAAAGTAAAACGAGCCAACGCGCTCAATCACCCGCGCCAGTGGCAAACCGACAATCGAAGTCTCATCCCCAACAAACTCGATGGGCCAACCGGCGGCGCGTCGTTCGGTGATGTTGTAGGCCCCGGCTTTTCCACGCCAGAGTTCAGAATCCAGATACGACTCGATTTCATCAT
>JALSHW010000191.1 GCA_026982035.1 Phycisphaerales bacterium
TTCCGCTTGGGAGAGAAACATGAGTTTGCGGGTGAAGAAGTATCGGAAGTTGATGAGTTTTTCGTCGCCTGCGATGACGGTGTTTGCGCTGGTTTCAAAGGGCAGTCGGATGGCGACGCCGAAGCTTGATTCTCGTCCTGGGCCTTCGTGTCCTGCTTTCATGATGCCGTCGCCGGCGCCGGTGATGGCCATCCATCCGGCTTGGGCCATGAGTTTGGAGAACTCGACGGCGGCGAGGTAGTCTGGGTGGTCTTCGGGGGTTCTTGCACTTCCGAAGATGGTGACTTTGTGGGGTTCTGGGTATTGGCCGAAGACGCGGTAGGCGTAGCGAAGTTCTTTCATGGTTGCGGTCATGAGTTTGAGTTCGCCGGTGTCGCGGCCATCGGGGAGGAGTTTGAGCCCGGCGGTGATGAGTTCGCGGACGAGTTTGGCGTCGTAGTCACTTGCGCCGACGGCGACTTGGTCGATGAGATCGATGATGCTTTCTTGGATTTCACCATCATCGGCCCTGCGGACGGCTTGGGGTTCTGGTGGGGCGGCTTGCTCGCTTTTGGGTTGGGTGCTTGAAGGAGGGTCGAGTTCGACCCGGTTGTGTTCTGGAGTACGGTTTGGTTTTGATTTCATGCTTCGTTGTCTTTCGTTTTTGTGAGTCGCCCGATGCGGCTCGGTTTTTACTGTTTGTAAATTGTTGTTGTTTGTTTAGTCGTCCTGTGTGTCGGCGTTGGCCGAGGGTTCCGAAGGGGTTTGATCAACGGTTGGATCGCCTTTGGTTGGCTTGATGATCCGGTCGTTCTGTTTGAGCCGAAGCCGACCCGAACCGACTCGTGTGCGGTTTTCGACCTCTCTGAGCCGGCGTTGTTGTTCGGTTTCTCGTGAACCGAGCATGGCATCGAGGAGCCGGCGAGTCGTCCCGAACTGTTCGGGCAGGTAGGTTATCGACCCTGGCATCCCGGTGACCCGAATGGTAATCAACTCGTCTCGGATTCCTTCAAACAGATTCGAAAGAATCGGAATCGGAGCGATTGATCGTGATCGGAAGCGTAGATCAATATCTCGTGAAATCCAGTCCATGGTGCCATAACCGAGAAGTTCAATGGCCTGCGATGATGCGCTGAGGCGTTCAAAGGACACGGTGGGGCCATCAATATACAGTTCGGCCTCAGCAAGATTCAGCCGTGAACCCGTTGGCAGTTTGAGATTGCTCGCTTCGATCAGGTTGATGAGCCCGGGAAGAGCCACGATCGAGCCGCCTGAGACACGCACAAATCCGCGTCCAACGCGTTCATTTGGAACACCAATGGGCCCGGTCAATGCCAAATCAGCATTCATAATGCCCCGTGAAACATCGGTGTCCACATTCCACGCCGACCGCACGGTCGAAGACCCAGGCACCGGCGGACCTTGGAGCCCTTCAATGGGGAGAAAGAGGTCATCAAAGATTGGAGCGGCCCGAACGCCCGATGTTCTGATTTCGGTGGCGTACATCAGTCGTTGGTTTTGATCCGGTCGGATTTGGGCGTTGCCTGAGATCATTCCGCCGTGCATCCCGGCGTTGAGTTCTGGAACCAGCACCACTCCGGGATTGTCTGGGTCATTGATGACTGTTGCCTGGGCGTTGTGGACACGGAGCAATCCAGCGCGGAGGCGGGATGCTTGTAAATCCAATCGGTATTGGATTCTTGGTAAACCGCCTTGGGTTTGGGATTCTTCTGAGATGACTGCAAAATCGACTTGGCCGTCGAGTTCGGTGATTGGAACGCCAACGATCGCGCTGACATCCAGGACTGTTGCTGAGCCGTCGATGGCGTAGGTGGTGCCTTGGGCACCGAGACGATTGGCAACGATGTGGAGACGATCGAGTTGAATATCTTGCCCGGTTTTGACTTGGAGTTGATCGACGACATTGCTGAGGGTGTCTGGGAGGATGACGCGCATTGGGCCATTGAGGACATCGCCTTGAGCACCAATGTTCAGATCGATCCATGCTCCTTGTCCGGGGGTGACGCTCCATCGACCATCGACGGAGAGTTCGTAGTCTTGGTTGGTGGCTGTGATTTGATCAAAGTATCCATCGAGTCCATCGAAGCGGATTGAGCCGGTGATTTGGTCGCGTTCAAACTCAAGGGTGTCGCCGTTGCGTTGCATGCTCAGGGTGCGTGGGATCATGGAGCCGTCGATCTCGACAGAAGGCAGGGCCAGGTAACCCGACGGGGCTTTGGAAAAACGAGCACCGTCGATGGGGGTGATGTCGATCAAGAGTTCAAACTCGCCACCGAGTCCGTAGTGGTCAAAAAATCCGCGGGCGCCTTGGCCGCTGCCTGAGCCCATGCGATCGACGATTGCTCTGACACCTGGGGAGCTGAGTTGGCCTTTGTCCATTGACAGGCGGAGGGAGGGTTCATCTTTGAGTTCGAGGAGTTGTCCGCCGCGTGCCAATCGCATCGAACCTTCGAGGGCGAGTTGTCCCATGGGTTCGTTGTCGATGCTGATGGGGATGCTGAATCCTCGGCTTTGGATTTTTGGTTTGGTGCCCAGATCGAGCGAAATCGGGCCGATCGAAGAACCGAGGTGGTATCGGTGGGTTTCAAAGGAGAATCCGAGTGTGTCGATGTGGTTGATTTGGAGGTGGGTGTTGAGGTTGCTTCCGACTCGGCCTCGGAGTGTGGCTTGTAGGTCCAAGACGCCGTCGGGTGTGTAGTTTTGTCTCCACTGGGCGACGCGCTGGGCAAAGTTTGGGGAGAGGACGGCAATAGCGTGTTCTAGGGGCACTGCCAGATCGAGCCCGTCGGCTCGGACGCGGGTGTAGATTTCTGGTCCTGATGCTGGTGGGCCTGCTTCAAAGGGGAGTAGGCCATCGACGCGTTTGACATTGCCGAACTTGGGTTGGCGTGGGAGGGTCAGTTGGGTCATGAGTTGGATTGGAGTCGGGGCGATGGGTTGGGAGGGGGATTCCATCATGCCGTTGAGATCGACGACAATCAGTGTGTCGGTGACGAAGATGGTGCCGGTCATGTCGGTGAGTTGAACCGAATCGAGTCCCAGGTCCGAGGCGGATGATGAGGGCTGTCCTTGGAGTACCTGGAGCCCCATGGTCAATGGGTGTGCGGATCCTGAGAGGATGCCCGCTTCGACTTCGTAGGTGATTTGTCCATCTGGTCCCGGCCCGATTTTGGCGTCGGCCTCGACGATTCCTTGCATGCGGAGACGGTCGAGGATTCTTCGGAGGGTGATCTCGCTGGGGTCTGTTGGTTGTGGGTCGTAGTAGCCGGGGATGGCGGCGATGAGCCGGTCATCAATGGGGATTTGTCGCGCTTTGATATCGACATAGGGTTGGGGGTCGCTGAAACCTTCGCGTGGTTCAAAGGTTGCCTTGACCTGTGCCCAGCCGCCATTGAGACCGTCGTAGCGTCCGCCGCTGAGGTAGACTGAGCCATCGGTGATGTTGATCGTCACATCGCGCGCGACGATTGGGAGGGGGAACTGCTTGGGCACAATCCCGGCTTTGGGGATTTGTGCTTGGATGTCGGTGGTCCAGCGGTCGTCCTCGGAGCGTTCTGGGTGTCGGCGGAGGGTCACTTCGACGGCCAGGAGCCCGCCAAAGTCAAACTCTGGAACACGGAGGGTTGCGTTCATTGCAGCGAGTTGCCCGGAAAGCGAAGCACGCTCAGATTCTGATGCATCACTTGAAAGCGAAGCAATGGTCTGAACCAACTCGTCGCGTTGCTCGATCAGTTCATGACGACGATCGGCACTTAATAAGTATCCAGATTCCAGCAAGTTGTCGTACTTTTTCTGAGAGAACAAAGTGTCAACCAGATCACGCTGGTCGTCGTCCATTGCGTTGAGCAAATATGAATCAATGGGGAGCTCTTGGACGCCGATGATGATTTCGACGACGGATTGTGAACCGATTCCTTTGAACTGTCCGTTGGCTTGGAGCGTGGCCCCGGTGGGGCCGGTGCCGGTGATGCCTTGGATTTGAACACCATCTGGAGTAAAAGAAACGACCCCAGCGATGTTCTCAAATGGATATTTGAACTTCTCGTACCGTGCTGAACCATTGGAAACGATCGCTTTGCCAGACACCAAAATCGGTGCATCGGCGTTGTCATCAGAGCTTCGGCTTAGATTGATCGTTGCGTCAATATCGGCCTGGAGATCGAGAAACCGGTCGAGTTTGCTGGTGACTCGATCTGGCAAGAACCGAAGCGGGCGGAATCCTTCTTCGATTCGGAACTTGGTTTGCAAATCGCAGGTAAATGGGCTCGACTCGGTATATCCCTGGTAATCGAGGACAACATTGTAGAGCAGATCGTCGATGTCGCCTTCGAGTTCGGCGCGCATCCCGCCGTTGCCGAAACTGATGGTGCCTTTGGTTGATCGCATCCGCAGGAATTTTTCAGGGCCTGCAAACTCAGCAGGCGGAATGAACGGCAAACTGACATCCACACCATCGAGGGTGAGGGTGACCTTTGGTTGCCCATTGGTATCGATGCTGAATCGGGTGGGGGCGAGTTGGCCGCTCAGGGCGAGTGATTCGTAGGTTTTACGGGCACGCGATGGGACGATGCGGGCGGGCCAATCTTCGAGCAAGAGTCCGGTGAGTGTGCCGTCGAGCCCGACCTCGGAGATGGTGCCTTTGATCACAAAGTCTCCACGGGTGTCGAGTTGTCCAGAGGAGAGTGTTGGATTGGTGGAAGTTGCCAGGAAGTTGAATCGGGCGATGCCATTGGTGTCGGGCTTGGCGAGTGATCCGACGACGGAGAGTTCTTTGAGTTTGGTGTATGTGGTGCCATCGTGTTCACCGATTTCGATGATGCCGTTGTTGATGGTGATGGCTGGGGTTGTTGCGCCGCCTCCGCCGGACTGTTGGAGGGTGAGCGATTGGAGATTGACGACGCCGGTTTGGATGTCTTGGCTGACGCGGAGCCGGGGATGTTCGATGAGTACGCCGGTGATGGCCTTTGGGCCTGAGAGGATTGATCCCCATTTGATGGAGATGGTGGCTTTGTCGAGTCGAATGATTTCGCCGCCGAGTCCGTTGATGTCCGGGGCTCGGAGGACGGCGTCGTGGAGTTCGATCTGGGTGCTGGCCGTCAGGACGACGGTGCCTTGGGTGATCTGGAGCCCGGTTTCGCGTTCGATGATGGGGAGGATGAACCCGGTCAATGAGCCGGTGCTTGCCAGGATCAGCAGCCCGGTGATGAAGACACAGAGAATCCCAACCAACCACAGAAGCCAACGGCGACGCTTTTTGGGCTTTGGAGTCTTGTCAGAAGACAGGGTTGGGGTTGGAATCGGACTGGGAGGGGGTTCGGTCATCGGCTATCTATAGTCTACGCACGCCGCACACCGAACAGACCCCGTTCTTTCGGCTTTGGGACGGCTATGATTGGCCCCATGAGCAAAACACGCACCATCTTCGTCTGCACCAACTGCGGCTCAACCCACAACTCATGGATGGGCAAATGCTCCGACTGTGGCACATGGGACTCGCTCGAGGAATCCCAGTTCGACAAATCGGCGAGCGCCGATCCGCATCGGGGGAGTTCATGGGTCGAAACCAAGGGTGGCACCGATACGCCGATGGCCACCTCGATCACCGAGATCATGTCGTCGGCTGGGCCGATCCATCGATTACCAACGGGGATTACGGAGTTGGATCGCGTGCTTGGCGGGACTGAGGCCGATGAGTGTCGGGGGTTGGTGCCGGGGTCGGTGGTGTTGGTTGGTGGGGAGCCGGGGATTGGGAAATCGACGCTACTGTTGCAGGCGGCGGGGGCGTGGGCGTCGCCGATCAATATGGATGCCATGAACACCCAGCAAGCGGACTGGACGAGCAAGGTGCTGTATGTGTCGAGCGAAGAGTCGGCCCAACAGATTCAGTTGCGGGCGGATCGTTTGGGCGTGGCCGATGCGGATGGGTTGTTTGTGCTGGCTGATACGAATCTGGCGCGGATTCTTGAGCAGGCGCGGAAGATCAAGCCGGATGTGTGTGTGATTGATTCGGTCCAGATGATTTATAAGGCCGATTTAGAAGCCGCACCCGGATCGGTGACGCAGTTGCGTCGATGCTGCTCAGAACTCGTCTACTTTGCCAAGGCCACTGGGATTTCGATTGTGTTGGTTGGGCATGTGACCAAGGAGGGGACGCTGGCGGGGCCTCGGATGCTTGAGCATATGGTTGATGCGGTGCTGTATTTTGAGGGGGATCGGTACCACAGTGCCCGAATCGTCCGAGCGATCAAGAACCGATTTGGGACGACCCTTGAACTGGGCATCTTTGAAATGACCGGGCAAGGTTTGCAACAACTCCCCGGCGGGATGTCCGTCGCGGCGATCCAAGGCGGCGATGAACGACGACCCGGAGCGGTCGTCTGCCCGGCCATGCACGGGTCGCGTTGCGTCTGCGTTGAAATCCAAGCATTGACGGCGACTGGATTCGTTGGCAGCGCCAAGCGGAAATCTTCGGGGCTTGATTCGAGCCGGCTGGCGATGTTGATTGCGGTCTTGGAACAACACGGCGGGCTGCGGCTGGCGGACCGTGATGTGTTTACTTCGGTGGTTGGTGGATTGAAGATTATTGAGCCGGCGAGTGATCTTGCGCTGGCTCTGGCGATTGCCGGGGCCCATTACAAACGCTCACTCCCCCCCACCACAATTGCCATTGGTGAAGTGGGGCTCGGTGGAGAACTTCGATCGGCCACCCAACTCGAACAACGCCTCGGCGAATCGGCCCGATTGGGCTATACCCACGCGATTGTCCCGGCTTCGGGATCTGCGAAACTGGCGAGGATTAAAGGGATGGAACTGATCCCGGTGAAGAATGTGTCGCAGGCGATTGAGCGATTGATGTAGCACAAAAACCCGTGGCACAGGCGTCCCGCCTGTGATGACTTTTTATACTGACGATATGAGAAAAAAGAACACAGGCGGGACGCCTGTGCCACGGCGACTTACCCAACCAACCAATCCGGCAGTGCCTTGGGTCGGCCATCGGGTCCTACGCACGCCAGTTCTGTCGTGGCGATGGCGCAGATTTGCTCGGGCTTCTCGCCGTTGCGTTCGACCAGTACGATCTCGTAGGAATGGTGCAGTTTGACCTTGCTGGTCTTGTCCACCTTTGTGCGGATTTCGACGACATCGTCGTACCTGAGCGGGCGGCGGTATTTGACTTCGACTTTCGTCACCACCAGAAACACACCTTGGGCTTCGAGGGCGGCGTAGCTCTTGCCGATTTCGCGGAGGAGTTCGGTTCGGCCCATTTCCATCCAAGGCAAATAACTCGAATGATGCACCACACCCATTGGGTCGCACTCGACATAGCGGACTTGGAGTTGGTGGGTGCCTGATTTGGGAGGGGTTGGGGGAAAATTGGGCATAGGGGATGGTAGAGCAGCAAAGTGATAAATCAGCAAAGCAGCAAATGAAGATAAGAAAACACAATGGGTGTTTCTCTTTCTTCATTTGCTGCTTTGCTGTTCTGCTGATTTGCTGCTCTATCATTGCCCCATGTCATTTGGACTCGGCCATGGCAAACCTCTTGACAGCGCACCGGGCGTTGTGGCGATCTCGCGCGATGAGATGCCTGAACTGCCCGATTCGATCTTGACCGATCCTGAATCCGGGCGGCTTGATCCGCGCACATGGTTTGCCGATCCATCCAAACGATTTGAACTGGAGATCGGTTCAGGCAAAGGGGCGTTCCTTGTGCAGCAGGCGTCGCTGGAACCGGAGACGAACTTTCTTGGGATTGAATGGGCCGGCGAGTTTGCGGCCTACATCGCCGACCGCATCCGGCGCAAACGAGACAACGAAGCCACGCACACCAATGTCCGCGTGTTGCACACCGACGCGGCCCAGTTCCTCCAGTGGCGATGCCCGGATGACACCATCGATGTCGTGCATCTGTATTTTTCTGATCCCTGGCCAAAGAACAAACACCACAAAAAACGAGTCATCCAGCACCAAACCTTGTTTGACATCTGGCGATGCCTCAAACCCGGCGGCGAGCTCCGCATCGTCACCGACCACGACGACCTCTGGGCATGGGACCTGGCACATTTCGATCACTGGGCCAAAGGATCGTCGGCGATGCACGAAGATTTTTCACGGCCCAAAATCCCAGCCCCACCACCAGCGATCTATAAGTTCTTGAACAGCCGTGAAACACTCCCCTACGAGCATACTGGTTTCGATGCACCCGAATCAGCGGGCGAAGGCGAACTCGTCGGGACGAACTTTGAGCGGAAGTTCCGCATCGAAGGCCGGAGTTTTAATGCGGGTGTGCTTCGGAAATCACTCTGAGACAACAACGAAAAAACCCGCCATTTCTGACGGCTTCAATACATCCAGTTCTCAAACTTACGCTGGCTCGGCGGCGATCCGTACGGATTGATCTCTTCGCACGCGGCGTTGGGTGGCTTGTTCTTGTTCTTTTTGGATCGTCTCGGCTTCAAGGAAGTCTTCGCCGAAGCGGAAGAGTCTAAACGAGTTGCCAATCACAAACACATCGGGGACGAAGTGGAAGAAGGCCGCGAAACCGACACCCAAACTTGCGCCAAGTTCTTCGCCGCCGATGATTTGGAAGGTGCCTGATGCGGCCAAGACCAAACCGACGATCGCCATGAGGATCGAGACGACGATGTTCTGGGTGATAATGACGCGGGTTCTTCTTGCCAGTTCCATGAGGAACGGGATGCGGTTGAGTTCGTCGGTCATCAGGGCCACGCCAGCGCTGTTGGCGGCGATGTCTGAGCCGGAGAGGCCCATGGCGACGCCGACATCGGCTTCGGCGAGGGCTGGGCCGTCGTTGATGCCGTCGCCGATCATCATGACGCGGTAGCCGTCTGCACGCATTTGGCGGATCAGTTTGTGTTTTTCTTCTGGGAGACATTCGGCTTCAACCGAATCCACGCCTGCGATTTGGCCGACGCGTTTGCCGACGCTCAGGCGGTCGCCTGTGAAGATGGCGACGAATCGGATTCCCAGTTCACGCAAGCGATCAACGACCGCTTTGGCGTTGGGACGCGGGGTATCGGCAAGACCGACGGCTCCGAGGTAGACGCCGTCTTTGACGACATGGACGCCGGACATGCCTTCGATGTGGTTTTCCACTTCGCTGACGGCGCTGGCGGTTTGAGGCATGAGTTCTTTGATCCACGATCCTCGGCCTGCGATGATTTCGCCGATGGTGGTTTTGGCTTTGACGCCGGCGCCGTGGGTTTCTTCGTAGGAGCCATCGCTGGAAACTTCGATGCGGGCTTGCTTGGCGGTGCGGAGGATCGAGAGCCCAAGCGGGTGGTTGGAGTGTGCTTCGGCAAAGGCGGCGGCTTTGAGCAGTTCTGCCCCATCAACACCGGGTGCCGGGGAGAGACGCGAAACACCGAACTCGCCGGTGGTGAGTGTGCCGGTTTTGTCCATGACGACGGCGTCGACATTGGCGGACGCTTCGAGGTAGCTGGTTTTTTTGATCATCACACCCAGGCGGGCGGCCGAGGCGAAGGCCGCGACCATGGCCGATGGGGATGAAAGCAGCAACGCTGTTGGGCAGGTGACGACCAGAACAGTCACGGCCCGCAAGGCCGCTCCGTCGCGAACGGTCGGGTTGTCGGACTGGGAGAAGAGGAAGAACACGACGGCCGCGACTGATATGGCCACGGGGACATAGAACTGGGCGACCTGCTCGATGAGGAGTTGGCGTTCGGTTTTGGTGGATTCGGCTTCTCGGATGAGCGTGGAAACCTTGCCGATGGTTGTTTCGGCACCGACTTGGGTCACTTCGATTTCGATCGCGCCGGTGAGGTTGCTGGTGCCTGCGTAGACGGCTGAGCCGTCTTGGACTTCGACGGGCATGGACTCGCCGGTGAGGGATGCTTGGTTGATGGTGGATTCACCACCGATGACTCGGCCATCGACGGGAAGGTTCTCGCCGGGACGGATGCGGACGCGCTGACCGACGGTGACTTGACCGACGGGAACCATCTGCTCATTGCCCGATTCATCAATGATGCGGGCATCGTCTGGGGTCAGGGAGATGAGTTGTTCGATGGCGCGTTTGGCGCCGTCGGCGGTGCGAGAGACGACTTGGTCAGCGACGAGGAGGATGAAGGCGAGGAAGGCGGCGGTGCCGTACTTGCCGACGGCCATGGCTGCCAAGATTGCGAGGGCCGCGAGTGAACTTGATGAAACTTGGTTGTTGAGGACTTCACGGAAGGATGCGTAGAAGAGTTTCCATCCGAGGAGCAACGCGGCGATCACCGCGGGGATCGTGGCGACGAGTTCATTGGTCGATCCGGTGACATTGGCGATCCAGGAGACCATCGCCAGTACGCCGCCTGTGAGATAGAGGAAAATCCAGCGATCGCCTTGGAGATCATGGTGCGAGCAGCACTGGATGGGAGACTCTTGGGTGTGGGTTGGTAAATCGCTCATAGAGGTGGGTATCCGGTTTCTGTACAGGTTTGCTACCGTGCCGTGTGAGGGTCACTACTGTAGGATAGCTTGCCCCCCAAAGTTGCCTCCAAAGTGGGCTCACCAAAACCCGTACGCATAGGGTTCTGGGCCGGTTCGTCGAGTCATCAAAGGAATCCAATGCCCAAACCCTCCCCAGACAATTCCGATCAAACGCCGAGTGTTCCCAAGGTCTGTATTCTTGGGATCGGGCAGATGGGGCTGGTATGTGCTGGGGCTTTGACCATGCCAGACCCCCAGGGAGCGGGGAAATCCCCACGGGCCCAAGTGACCATGTGGGGATACAACGACGATGAGAACGGTGCGTTGGCCCAGACGCGCAAATCTGACCGGCTTCCGGGCTTTGATTTGCCCAGCGATGTGCGAATCGCCCTGTCTGATGCCGAGGCCTTGGCTGATGTCGAGATCATCATCAACGCCATCCCGGTGCAGTTCATCCGAAGCGTCTGGCAGCGACTTGCCGAACATGTCCCGGCCAACGCCGCCGTGATCTCGGTGGCCAAGGGGATCGAGAACGACACGCTGATGCGACCGACCCAGATCATCGCCGATGTCCTCGATGATGATCCCGATGCCAAACCCCGCCCGCTGGGGTGCATGTCAGGCCCGGCGATTGCGACCGAACTGGCGGCGTGTCTGCCGGCGACGATGGCGGCGGCCTCGGATCATCCGGGTTTTTCGGAAACGATCCAGAAACTCTTTTCGACCAGTTGGCTCCGCATCTACACCAATCCGGATCTGATCGGCGTTGAACTGGCCGGGGCGACCAAGAATGTGATTGCCATTGCCGCCGGGATCATCGACGGGCTTGGCGCGGGGTTCAACGCCAAGAGTGCGCTTCTTGCAAGAGGGCTCGCTGAAACGACGCGGCTCGGCGAAGCGATGGGTGCCCAGTCCAAAACCTTCTATGGCATCGCTGGGGCGGGCGACCTGGCGACGACTTGCTTTAGCCCCGAAGGCCGCAACCGATCCTGTGGCGAAGCGCTCGGCAAAGGGGTCACACTCGATCAGTATCTCCGCGATTCGTTATGCGTGGTCGAAGGCGTCGCCACGACGAGTTCGGTGATGGATTTGGCTGAAAAATACAAGGTCGATCTTCCGATCGCCTCGGCGGTCCATGCGGTGCTGTTTGAACACATGGACCCGGTCGATGCCATTGCGATGCTGATGAGCCGGCAGTTGCGTGATGAGCAGGTGGAATAGTCATGGCTGAGACAAAGCACAATGAACGCGACGCGGCGATCAGCATTATCAAAACTTTGCGTAGTGCCAACCACACCGCGTATCTGGCGGGTGGGTGCGTGCGTGACCAACTCCTCGGTGAGAATCCGAAGGATTATGATGTTGCCACCAGTGCGCATCCTGAACATATTGCGGAGTTGTTTTCAAAGACCGCCGCGGTGGGTGCGGCCTTTGGGGTGATGCTGGTGCGGGACTTTGGGCCGACGGTCGAGGTGGCGACCTTTCGGTCTGATGGGCCGTATTCTGATGCCCGTCGTCCGGACCATGTGCATTTCTCATCACCCGAAAAAGATGCGCAGCGGCGGGATTTTACGATCAATGCGTTGTTTCTTGATCCGTCGGATGAAGGCGACACGATCATTGATTTTGTCGATGGACAAGCCGACATCGAAGCACGGATCCTTCGGGCTGTGGGCGATCCGGACGCTCGTTTGAAGGAAGATCATCTTCGGGCCTTGCGAGCGGTTCGGTTTGCGGCTCGATACAACCTGACGATTGATCCCAAAACAAGCCAAGCGATCAAGGTCCACGCTTCGGAACTTGCAGGCGTGAGCATTGAACGGATCGGCGAAGAAGTCCGCCGAATGATGTGCCATGAATCTCGCCCGCGAGCCGCCGGGTTGTTGCAACAACTCACGCTCGACCAAGACATCTTTGGTACTAAGCCAAAGTCTTTAGAACTCAGCGTACTCAGCGGGCTTGATCCCGCCGCCGATGCAATGACCGCGCTGGCGGCTTGGGCTGTGGACCGGCTCGATGACACAAGCACATTAAACTGGCGCACAAAACTCGATCTCAGCAACGAACAGAGCCAGCAACTTCATGCGACACTGGATATTTCTAATGTCCTGCTCGCCGACTGGGGCACCCTCTCCATCGCCGCTCGCAAGCGGCTCGCCTGTCGGCCCCATTGCTGTGGCGCGATCATGCTGGCCCGGGCAATCAATCCAGTCGCGACCCAAGCCCTGTGCAACGACATCCAAGCGATGACCAACGACGGCATCGGGCTCAACCCCGAACCCCTCATCACCGGCCAAACCCTCATCGAAATGGGCCAATCCCCCGGACAGGCCTTCAAAGAAGTCCTCCATCGCGTCTATGATGCCCAACTCGAAGGAAAGGTCGATTCTTTTGAATCGGCCCGCAACCTTGCACAAGAACTGTTTGTAAAACGATCACAATCTGACTAATAAACCCCAAAATACCGCTCTGGAGTCTCACATGCCCACCCCCCAATCCACCCCCCAAACCACCCCCGCAACCGATTTTGTCCCCGCCGTCTTCAATGGCACCGACTGGTCCGCCGTCGAACCACTGCTCAACGCGCTGGTTGACCGCCAAATCAACACCGCCGAGGACTATGACAAATGGCTGCTGGATCGCTCTGAACTCGAAGCGGCCATTGGAGAATCGGCCGCCAATACCTACATTAATATGACCTGCGATACCGCTGACAAAACCAAACAAGCGGCATGGACCTCATATCTCGAAGATGTCGCCCCCAAGTTCAAACCCATCGCCTTTGTCCTTGACAAGAAACTCAAAGAACTCGCCGAGCAATTTGGTAAAACAACTGGCTACCACGAAGTCCTCTACCGCGACACGGCCGCCGATGTTGATCTCTTCCGCGATGACAATGTGCCATTGGAAACCGAACTGGCCAAACTCGATCAAGAATACGACAAAATCTGTGGCGAAATGTCCGTCGAGTTCGATGGCGAGGAACGAACCCTCCCCATGATGGGTAAATATTCAGAGTCGGCCGATCGTCAGGTGCGTGAAGACGCTTGGAAAGTCGTCGCCAAACGCCGGCTTCAAGACGAAGATCGGCTCAGCGAAATCTATGACGAAATGATCACCAAACGAGATCAATGCGCCAAGAACGCCGGCTTTGACAACTATGTCCAGTACATCTACAAAGCCAAGCATCGTTTTGACTACGACACTTCCCACGCCTACGCCTTTCATGATGCAATTGAAAAACACGCGATGCCGTTTGTTGCCAAGCTCGATGCAACCCGTCAAAAAGAACTCGGCGTTGACACGCTGCGTCCGTGGGACCTCAATGTCGATCCCAAGAGCCGAGGCGAACTGAAACCGTTTGACGGCGGTGCCGATCTGGTCGCCAAAACCAAGGCGTGCTTTGACCGAATGAGCCCGGAACTTGGCGAAATGTTCGCCACCATGGGCGATGGCTCCAACACCAATGGCACCGACAACGGCAACGCCTCACTCGATCTCGATTCACGCAAGGGCAAAGCCCCGGGCGGCTACCAGTACATGCGCGACCGCTCGCGCAAGGCCTTCATTTTTATGAACGCCGCCGGTCAGCACCGCGATGTTGAAACGATGGTTCACGAAGTCGGCCACGCCTTCCATTCGATGTACTCCGATCAAGAACCCTTGGTCTGGTACCGCAGCGCACCGATTGAGTTTTGTGAGGTTGCGTCGATGAGTATGGAACTTTTGACGATGCCGTATTGGGATGAGTTTTATCCGAATGCCGAGGACGCCAACCGTGCCCGCCGCAAGCAGCTCGAAGGTTCGATTTCGTTGTTGCCTTGGATTGCGACGATTGATGCGTTCCAGCATTGGGTGTATCTCAATCCGACCCACAGCCGCGACGAACGCGCTCAGGCATGGCTTGATCTTGAAACACGCTTTGGACACCAGGGCCATCGCGTGGACTTTACGGGACTCGAAGAAGAACGCAAATTCGTCTGGCAGCGCCAAGGGCATCTCTATGGCGTGCCGTTCTACTACATCGAATACGGCATCGCCCAACTCGGCGCGTTGGGTATCTGGTTGACGAGTTTGGAGCAATCCGAAGAGGCCGCCCTTGATATGTACAAGAAAGCCATGACCCTCGGCGGCACCCGTCCGCTCCCCGAGTTGTTCAACGCTGCGGGCTTGCCGTTTGACTTTGGGCCTGAGACTGTCGGGCGGTTGGTTGATCGCGTGCAGTTGGAACTTGACAAACTGCCTGAATAAACCCGTCCAATCAATGCACACACAACCCGCCTTGTGCGGGTTTTTTTATTGTCTCCAAGGCCCCGTTATCGCCAGCGTCCATCCCATGCCCTGCAGGTTCACAAACATGGTCGAACCGTCGGGGCTGAAACACACGCCAGCGAACTCGGTACTGTTCATCGCGTTCTTGGCGAACTGGTACAACTGACCATCCGGGCTTACCCCAACCAAGAACTGCGGGGCCTCGCCGTCTTCACACACAAACAAATCGCCCCAAGGCGAAAAAGTAATCGTGTCAGCGTTCTGCAACACACTTGGGTCGTTGGGCTCAATGAAGAGTTCGAGTGTGTCCATGCCTTTGCCCATGCCGTTGGGTGTCAATCGCCAGATTTGGCCCGCCCCTTCTTTGCCGCCATTGGTGCAGGCAAAGTATGCAGAGCCCGCAGAATCAGGACCTTCACCCCCACCCCACCACATGCCCTCGCCTCTGGCAAAACGAGCGGCCCCTTTGGAAAATCCGCGTTGACGAAGATCATCAAGCGGCGAATCAATCTCATCCATCGTGATCCAGCCACAAGTCAATGGCTCGTTGACCCGAACCTGCTGAACATCCCAGTTGCGCGTATCAAGTGATTTTCGACCCAGCACATGCAAGGCCTGCAATCGACCGCCAGCGTGCAGATCACCCGGAACTTTGGGCACAAAGCGATAGAGCAACCCGTCGTGTCGATCTTCGGTCATGTACACGATCCCGGTCGCTGGGTCGATGCAGACCGCTTCGTGGTTCATTCGGCCCATCGCCAGGATCGGCTTGGGCTCGGCGAGCTTTGGCTCGCTGGTGACGGGGACTTCAAAGCAATAGCCGTGATTTTTCTCATACCGCTCACCCTTGGTCACGACCGATTCTTCGCAACTGATCCAGCTCCCCCAAGGCGTCGGGCCGCCAGCACAGTTGTGTTCAGTCCCGGCCAAGCACAACCAGTGCCGCTCGACCTTCCCGGCTTTGAGGTTGTAGACAATCGTCGTGCATCCGCCACGCGACGCTTTCCCGAACCCTTTGTCATAAATTAACGCTGGATCAACCAAACCAATCCGACCCTGATCGGCCCCAAATGGCGAAGGTACCCGGTGATACTCAGCCACCTCATGGTTCCGCACAAGAATGCACCGCTCCGCATCGACCGACCCGTCTGGATTGACAAACGGGAAGGACGCCATTCCATCGTGCTTGCCTGGGACGATGAGCCCGTCGTCCATCTTTGAACCCATTGGGCTGATGATGTGGTAGGAGAATCCTTTGGGCAGATCGAGGATGCCGTCGGGGTCTTTGAGCATCGGGCCAAAGCCAACGGCCCCAGTTGTGCCCATGAGTTCGGCAATCGCACCGCGAGCCAGCGTCGATTGCAACCCGGCAAAGCCAAGAGCCACCGCAGAAGAACGCATCATAAAAAACCGACGGGTGATTGGATCCATGCACCATTGTATTGGCCACCAACCATCACCGGACCTGTCCAACCACCAATATCAACATATTTGGCAAAGTCATCACGAAATCTGTCAATCCATCGAACTCTGCGCGGTATATTCACACATACCAATACCGGAGATCAATCCCATGCGAACCCTCGCCACCATCGGATACACATGCCTGCTTAGCTCAACCCTCTTGCTCAGCGGGTGCCTCGTCGCCTCCTCCAAAGAATCCAGAATCTCCGGGGCCTATGTCCAACCCAACACCGTCTCAAAGGTCCGCCTCAATGACACCACCGCCCAAGAGGTCGAAGAACTCCTCGGGCTTCCGTCAAACACCACCATCAACGACGACGGCTCCGAAACATGGACATGGAACTGGTCCAAACACACCGACGACGATGGTGCCGTATTCTTGATCTTCGGAGGCAGCACCGAAAAAACCGTCCACGAATCAGTCCGCATCAAGTTCGTCGATGGCATCGCCGTCAAAAAATGGCGTGACTAACAAAGGCGTAGCGGGCACCTAAGTCCCACGCCGATTCCCGAACAACTGCACATGCACGCGCGGGCAATAGCTCCAACCCCGCTCAATGCACGCCTCAACCACCCAGCGGATGTCATCAGGATCAGGCACGCTCACCCCCTCAGGCATCAACATCACATCGCTGGGCGCGTAGCCGTGGATCTTTCCAAGCACCGATTCGATCTCCACAAGATCATTCGGCGACTGCACCACAAACTTGAGCTGCCGGTCACTTGTTGAGGCGATGAGTTCATTGATTGAATCAAAGTTAATCCGCCGTTGTTCATGCCGCGTCGCCCACACGCCATCGGGATCACGCGGATCATCCACTGGCGTCGAATTGGCGAGTTTGGGCGAAATCGACATCAAATGACACGACAGTCCAGCAAGCACCAGAGTCCCGGCCGTCTCCACAGTCATGTGCATTCCTATCTTGGCCAAGCCGTGTGACAGTTGAACCAATTCCTCGAACATCATCGGCTCACCACCCGTCAGCACCGCATGGTTGACACCCGAGGCCTTGGCCTCTGTAATCAACTCGTCAACACTCCGCATGGTCTTTTCCGGTGACCAACTCGCATACGGCGTATCGCACCATCGACACCGAAGATTGCAGCCAGCCACTCGGCAGAACCAACTCGGCACGCCTGTGAGCTTTCCTTCGCCTTGGATGGATACGAAGGTTTCTGAGATTGGGAGCGTGCCGTTCATGATGCGTAGCCAGTGGGATCATCAATCCCCGCTTGTTCAAATCCGCGTCGGCGAAGCACGCACGAATCACATTCACCACAAGCCCTGCCATCAACCGGGTCATAGCACGAATGGGTCATCGCATAGTCCACGCCCAGTTCAAGGCCGCGTGTGATGATTTGGGCTTTGGTCAGTTCCATCAAGGGCGTATGCACGACGATCCCATTGCCG
>JALSHW010000192.1 GCA_026982035.1 Phycisphaerales bacterium
GTGCCGGGAAGAATGCTTTGAAATCCAAGTCTGCGATGGGATCAAAGTATTCCAGGTGGAGGGTATTGCCGTTGCCATAGTCGTCGTATCCGTATCCAGAGTCTGTGGGCACCTTGAAATCGTCGATGAGAAGAACGGATTTGGGGTGCTTGGTGAAGACGATTTGGGCTTCTTCTCGGAGTGGAAGGTCTTCGTTCCAATGGGCATCAAGATACAAGAATACGGGCTTCTCCTTTGACGGGAGATTGTCCAATGCTGATTTCAGAAACGCTCGGCTATCGCTGTATCGACCCGTGATACCCGGTATTTTCTTAAACCGTTCCTTTGAGAAGCCAAAGAACCGAGGATTCGATTCAGTCGTGCAAACCAAGAGCCCGCTTTCATGATTCATAAATGCTGTCGTCAGGCCAAGATATGTCCCTGTTTCCAAAATAATTTGGAAGTCAACCGCTTTGGTAATGGCTCGAAAGATGTCTTGTCGCCCTTCTTGGCGATTGAAGGCCTGATCAAGCGTTCCTCTTCGATTTGGCTTGGCGTAATAGGTGTAGACGCCCTTGATATAGTCGGCACGGTCAACGATTCCACCCCCAAGACGAGTCCTTTGGAGCGTTTTCTTGAGCTTTGAAATCATGGTGTCATTTCCTTGATTCTGTTGAACTGTCCAACAAGCGGTATAACCGATTATAGCACGCACTGGGTCAATCCCTGCTCGCAATAAGCGGGTATGTGGTTCGATCGGAGCGGAAAGTTGCGCCCCGGCCACAAGATAAGATACAGAATTGCCCCTTGGATAGCTCCAAGTGACTGGGGACTGTGGTATGCTACCCCTACTATAGATGTTCCAGTAGAACGATCGAAACCGCTACTGGATCAACATTTGCATGGAGACACAAGACCTGTGTGGTATGAACGATTTTTAGGGCCGCTTGGCGTCGATATGGGTATTGACCTGGGGACATGCAACACACTCGTTGCCGTTCGGGGGCAGGGGATCGTTCTCAACGAGCCCTCTGTGGTCGCCGTCAAGAAGGGCACCAACCAAGTCCTCAAAGGAGGGCAGGCCGTCGGGTGGGTCGCCAAGGAGATGCTCGGCAAGACCCCTGGCTCGATCACTGCTGTGCGTCCGCTCAAAGACGGCGTGATTTCTGATTTTGAAATCACCGAAGCGATGCTCAACTACTTCATCACCAAAGTGACCGGGCGTGTTCGGATGCTTGGCCCTCGTGTGGTGATCTCGATTCCGTCGGGTATTACGGCGGTTGAGAAGCGAGCGGTGTTTGATTCTGCTGAACACGCCGGTGCTCGCAAGACTTATTTGCTCGAAGAGCCCATCGCCGCGGCGATCGGTGCTGGTTTACCATTTGCCGAAGCCACCGCTTCGATGATCGTGGACATCGGTGGCGGGACAACTGAAGTAGCGATTATGTCGCTGGCTGATATTGCCAACTGTGAGTCGATCCGCGTGGCTGGTGATGACATGGACGAAGCGATCATCTCCTATCTCAAACGAAACTACTCCATGATGATTGGTGAGCAAACCGCAGAGCGCATCAAAATCCAGATTGGTTCCGCCGCCCCCGTTGGTGAGGAGACCGAGATGGATGTTCGTGGCCGCGACATGGTCTCTGGGCTCCCGCGAAAAACCAAAATCACTTCTGAAGAAATCCGCGACGCTCTTTCTGAGCCGGTGATGAACATCATCGAAGCCATCACTCGCACGCTCGAAAGAGCAGAACCCGAACTGGCCGCAGACCTCGTTGAAAATGGCATCACCCTTGCCGGTGGTGGCGCATTGCTCACCGGACTACCCGTCCAGATCACCAAAGCAACGGGTCTTGATGTCGCCTTGGCCGAGGACCCATTGACCTGTGTTGCTCGAGGCACCGCGATTTACCTCGAGAATATCGAAGTCTGGAAAGACACCCTCGAAAACAACTCCGACATTTAACCCCCACCCCCAAAGTTCTCCGTTGCCAGCAACACGCTGCGGACAGTTCGAGTATGCTGTAGAAAGTCATTGTTTCTGTTTTTGGGAGTCTCGTCATGCATCATCAACCCGCGTTTGTTCGTTGGTCGATGCCCTTATGCGTGACCACCCTGATCATTTTGTGTTTGCTCCCCTCAGCATGGCTCGACTGGACCAACTGGTTTGGTGCTCAGGCCCGCGTTGTGGTCTCGCCCATCGCCCATCCGATGACCATGGCCAAGAACCTCGTCATCCCCCAGTCCGTCGGCAATCCCAACGCCACCCATCGCGAGCGAGCACTCCAATCAGAGCTCGACCGCTATCGTGCCCTGCTCTACAAAGAACAACAAGAAAATCTCCAACTCTCAGCACTGGTTGATCAACTTTCCTCCGGTGCTGCGATCAACCCAGACATCCCCGTCACCCAGATCCAACGCCCGGTCATTGGACTGTCTCGCGAGTTCTTGATCGTCCGCTCTGGAGGCCACGAGCGGATCAGTCGATCGACCGTCGTGGTGGTCAACGCTGTTCAACTCTGCGGGCGCGTCGCTCAAACCGATGGCCGCACCGCGCTGGTGCTTCCCATCACCGCCAAAGATGCTCAGCCATTGCTCGGTAATGTCATGCTCGATGATTCAGGCACCAACACCGCCCGGTGCATGCTCCGCCCGATCGGCAAGGGCTTGCTCCAAGGCGATGTCACCAAACCCGTCGCCGACGGCACCGGAATTCCGGCCGCGACCATCAAAG
>JALSHW010000193.1 GCA_026982035.1 Phycisphaerales bacterium
GTGCACTTGCGGAAATCTCGACCTACACCAGCGATATTGCACTCAATAATGGTGAGTTCAATTTTGCGAACTTCAACAGCATGGTTGAGAATCAATCCCTGACCAATTATCAAGAAGATGGTCTGGAACTCAGCGTCAATCGCAACTATTTCAGTTGGAACGCTCCTGGGTTTGATGGCTCGGAAATGTTCTATGCCAATACGGGATCGTTTGAACTGGTGTCCATCTCGCTGGTCAATGGCGATGACTTTGGCGATATGGAAATGCAAGTATCAAGTGGATGGTCGCCCATTGGAATTGGGACGATGTACCTCTGGATTCAACTGTACAGCGATGGCGGGCTTGTCGATGAGATCGACCTCGACGCCACGACTGGCGAATATGTCGGGATTACCGGCGGGGGCTTTGATCAGATTTTGATTGGAAGCTACGCCTCTGGTGCACTTCGTGATGAGCATGATGCTGGCAATCGCAACGCGGTGGCTTTGGACAATATCCGTGTTGGAGTGGTCCCTGCTCCGGGGACGCTTGCGGTCTCGGCCTTGGGATTGATCGGGCTGCGTCGGCGGCGTGGTTGATATTGCCCGATTTTATGATTGTCCCCCACTGCTTTGTAGCGGGGGCTATTTTTTGACACGAATGTCTTGAAATCTGATGAGAATCTATGGGCTTTGGGGGGTGTGATCGCTATTGTTGTGGATGCTCTTGGCCGATGATATTGGCCTGATCGTTGGTGCGATGGCTGAGCGGTTGAAGGCGCTCGACTTGAAATCGAGTGACCCTGAAAGGGGTCCGTGGGTTCGAATCCCTCTCGCACCGTTTGACTCCTGACTGGGTGGCTGTTGTGTTGCATCGCCCCCACTGGAGCTGGCCCAAAGGTACAGCCCATGACCGATCCATTCCATGAACTTGAACTGACCGAAGCTTCGTGCGATTCTGCATTGAGTCAAGGCATCACCGTTGACAAGATTCGGGTGATGGTCGAGCGGTTTTATGGCCGCACACAGCAAGATGAGTTGCTTGGTCCAATCTTCGCTGAGCGCGTTGCGGATTGGGACGCCCACTACGCGAAGATGACACGGTTCTGGTCGTCGGCGACCATGCGGGCGGGAACCTATTCAGGACGACCAATTGAAGCCCATCGTTTTGGCGGATTTACCCAAGCCCATTTCGCCCGATGGCTTGAACTGTTTACAGCGACGGCCAACGAAGTGTTTGATGCCCAGAACGCTGCGATGTTTGTGAATCTGGGACAAAAGATGGCGTCGAGTATTGCGATGCGGATCGGGGTTGGGCGGCTGAGTTTTTCGACGCCGGATGCTTGATCAGGCAAATGGTCTGGTTTCGGTGAGGCGGATGCCGTTGATGAGGTAGGCGACGAAGAGGATTGTGGCGTCCTCAATCGCATCGACTGGCTCAAGTGTGGCGGGATTGACACACTCGATGGAATCGATCACCAATGTATTCTCATGTGTTTGGATGGACTGGATGTCCGATTGTAAATCCTTGATGAGTGCTTGGGCATGTTGAGTATTGGCCTGGGTATTGGCCTGGGTATTGGCTGAAGAAACGGTTGCGTGTTGGGCAATGCGTTTGGTGACTTCGATCACGATGGATCGCTCGGCGTCATTGAGCAGGACCAGTCGGGAACTGAGGGCCAGGCCGTCTGTATCGCGGACGATGGGGACCTCAACAAGATCAATGGTTGATTCGTTCCAGTCGTTCATGGCCTGAAGAATGGCGATTTGCTGAATATCTTTTTGTCCGAAGTATGCTCGGTGTGGGTTGATGATGTTGAAGAGTTGGTTGACGACGGTGGCGACGCCGTCGAAGTGCCAGGGGTGTTTTTGGCCGTCCATTTTCATGACCAGGCGGGAGGGAACGCGGATGTAGTTCGTCGCGTTGTCTTGGCCGATGTGGTGTGAGACGAACTTGGTTTGATGTCTTGGATAACTTGGATCGTCATGGAGCGTGAAGAGCCAATCAGTTGACGGGGCGTGGGGGTACATTTCTGCCGTTGATGGGGCAAAGACGGCGTCGAGGCCGAAAGATTCGGCGATTTGGATGTCGGCGTCGAGTCGTCTTGGGTATTTTTCGTAGGCGTCTTGGCGGAACTGGAGTGGATTGACGAAGATGCTGGCGACGACGCGGGAGTTGTTTTTGCGGGCTTCTTTGAAGAGTTCGGTGTGTCCGTTGTGAAGGCAGCCCATCGTGGGGACCAGGCCAACGGTGTGGCCTTGGACGCGTGCTTGGGCGGTCCAGGCGTGCATGTCGGTGATCGTGTTGATGATCTGCATGGGTTATGCTAGGGATGCTGGGATATGTTGCCCATCGAGGAGTGCTTGAGGGGTTGATCGTTCTCGGATCAATGAGCATTGGCCCTTGTAGATGAGGACTTCGGCGGGGGTGCCTTTGCTGAGGAAACTGTTCATGGAGGCGGTGAGGCCATAGGCGCCGGAGTTGTGCATGATGATGAGATCGCCGATGTTGAGTTCTGGGAGGGCGACTTGTGATCGCCATTGATCTGCGGAGGTGCAGAGTGGGCCTCCGAGCATGATGGGGGCCGATGATGTGTGTGTTTGGCGATTGGCCAGGGTGATTTGGTAGGCGTTTGCCGTGATGGGGAGGAGAGCGTGGTGGATTCCGCCGTCGAGGATGGCGATGGATTGGCCGACGGATTCTTTGAGGTCGATGAC
>JALSHW010000194.1 GCA_026982035.1 Phycisphaerales bacterium
GTATAGGCCGTGGGGTGTCCAATGCGCGACGGATATGTGTTCCATTCGATTTTCATCTCCGGGTACACATAGATCGCGTGAAGCTCCTGCAGGGCCTCAATCGCGTTCATGATCGGTTCCCTATAGAAGCTCCATACCTCGCTGTGCTGGGTCTGATACAACTCGGCCAGCCGAGCAATCCCCTCCATCGCCTCAACATCTGTTTTATAGTTTTGAGTCAAAACCTCATACCCTAGTGATCGAATCCACGGTATTTCCGGATCAATCGTTCCGGCTTCAAGTAGCTCATCAATGACGCGATCTGGTGACAGAAACTCGTGCGTAGGCCGATTGTGACAATCCACACAATCCATCACACGCACATGCTCGTCTCCCTGGTCCCCATGAACCTCGCCCTCAAAGCCAAGCCGGTTCCACACCCGAGTAGTCCCATCCGCTTCGACAAGTTCTACCCGAATCACCTGCTCACGCTTGCTGTCCGCCGACCAGTATCGGAGTTCCTGTCCTTCGTTGCTGTGCCAGTGAATACCTCGGATGCTCTCGCTGCCATCGTCCTTCTTTCCAAGCCGAAGGTTGACTATGCTTACGGTTTTTGTGTTGTGCTCGTCGGAATCATACCGATTGAACACCTTAACCCGTTGTCCGAGGTAACTTTCTTCGCTGTGGCATTCGCCGCAGATTTGTTCCGCCGGTCGCATATTGTGAATCGGTGTCTGGATTGGCCTTGCGTAGTTGTCGAGCAAGACGCCTGCAAGTTGCCGAGTGCCATCGAGCTTCGACTTGATCAGCCACCCAACCCCTGGTCCAACATGGCACTCGACGCAGGAAATCCCCGAGTGGTGAGATCGCTGATAGACCGTGTATTCGGGGGACATTACCGTGTGGCAGGTCACGCCGCAGAACTCCGCCGATTCCATAAAATGAATACTCCGATACCCGACAAATGCGAATATGACGAAGTTGATCATTGTAAGCGTGAAGATAATTTGAAACACATGCTTACGCCGAACATGCCGAATCAGTTTTCCAACCGGATCACGATGCGAACGCCGAAGGGCAAGCACCATCCCGAACGGAATCAGTATCAATCCGAATGCCGCCATTGCCGGGAAAACGACATATGCCACGATTCCAATGTACGGATGACTCTCAAAGATGAGAACCTCTCCGATGAGCAGCATCAGGTCCGCACCTATAGCCGTTGTCACCATCACCGCGCCGAGCATGGCAATTTTGCTGGTCGCCAAAAGGTCATAAAACAGCTTCATGCGCAGCATATTCACTGGCTCCACTATCCGGAAAATGGACCACTCGTCTTGACCATCGAATCCCTTGAAAACTTGAAAGCCAAGGGAGATCACGCCTAAAATGGCGTGAGCACAATCATGTACTGCAAACGGCGCACCAAGCAACGCGTTGCACAAAACGGCTCGGTTGGTATCATTCAGAGCAGCAGGCTACTCAAACATCGCTGCATTCTGCCTGCGATCATCACTCTGGTGTTGCTGCTCGCCGGCTCGATCCAACTCTCTCGCGCCGCTTTCCCGCCGGCTCAGTTTGAACCGGTGCAGACTGACGATATGACGCGCAACGACTTCGCTGCCTTCAACTCGCCCTTCGATTGCACCACCGCCGGGTGCCATCAACAACTCGCCAAAACTAAATGGGTTCACGCGCCCGTCGCGACAAACGCATGCACCCAGTGCCACGAATCAATTTCACCGCTCAATGAGCACCAGTTCATTCCTGCCCCGGCAGATGCTTCTGCTTGCAACTCGTGCCATACCTTTGACAGCGCCCCGGTTTCAACCCATGAGCCATTCCAGCTCGGTACATGCAACAACTGCCACGACCCGCACGGCGGTGATCGAAAAAACTACATAAAAGCTGAATCGATCAAAGCACTGTGCCTCGACTGCCACGATCAAACAGAAGCTTCCTTCTTGCATCACCCTGCAGCCATCGGCGACTGCCAGGCCTGCCATAATCCACACCAGTCCAAGCACAAGATGCTGCTCTCACAGTCCAAGGAAACTCTCTGCCTTGGTTGTCACCAAAGCCTCGATCACTCCGATCGCCTCGGGGCGTTCAGCTTGTCAACGCCTCCAGTTTCGACCCACGAGCCGGTGGCCCAGGAATCCTGCCTCACCTGCCACCTTGCCCACGGCTCAGACCAGCGGGGTATTCTCGCCCAATCTCAACGCTCCCTGTGCATCCGGTGTCACGACGATCTCGACGAGAACCTTCCGCTCGCCCAGAGCGTGCACAGCCCGTACACCGAGGACCAATCCTGCACCAAGTGTCACAGCCCACACGACAGCGAACATGAATCACTACTGGTCGCATCGCAAGGTTCTCTGTGCATGACATGCCACGACCAACCTATCATTTTATCCGACGATTCTCAGATCCCGGATATGAAAAAGTTGATCGAAGAGTCAGCGGTGGTGCATGAGCCGGCTGCACTTGGTCAATGCACAAGCTGCCACAGGCCTCACTTTTCAACCCAGCACAACCTGCTCCAGGTCGGGTATCCCGAAAAGGACTATGTACGGTTCGAGATCGACAACTACGCCATGTGTATTCAGTGTCACGATCAGATCATGATCGAGGAGGAAACATCGACACTTACGGGATTCCGCGATGGGGGTCAAAATTTACACTTTGTTCACATCAACCGCGAGAAGG
>JALSHW010000195.1 GCA_026982035.1 Phycisphaerales bacterium
CTCGCGGCGGTCGCGGACATCGCGGTAGTTGAACTGTTGGATGGCAAGAGAAGCGGCGAGCTTGTCGGCTTCAGTGGCGGCTTCGAGATCAGAATCTTTTTCCGCTTTGTGGGTCAACGCGAGCATAAGGGAATAGCGGAGGTCCATACCGACTTCGGTATCGTCTTCCATTTTGCCGTTGAGAGCTTGGCGAAAGGTCTGGATTGCGGCGTCTTCCCAGCCGCCGAGTTGCATGAATGAGTTGCCCATGAGTCCGAGGACTTCGCGCTTGAGTTTGGGCTCGTTTTGAGCAAGCTGAAACTGTTCGATGGCCTCGTTGTATTGCCCAGTCTGATAGAGAATCTTGCCAAGACGGTACTTGAGTCCCAAGTCTGTGGGGTAGTTCTCAACCTGGAGGGCGAGTTCTTTCATTTGGAGCTTTATGAACTTTTCATTACCATCGGCGAACTGGGCTTTGAGTTGTTCGTTGGTTGGGTCCGCCTGGATTTTGGCTTGAAGTTTGTTGAGCATGCGTTGGCCTCGGCGCATTTGGACTTCGCCTGCGAGTTGGCGGTAGCGGAACTGGCCTGATGCTTTGTAGGCGTTTGAATAGAGGGAAATGGCGTTGAGTTCGTCGGCGTTTTTGCCTCGCTCCAAGAGGGCTTTGGCGTAGGCGGTAATGACGGCGAGGTCTTCTGGGCGGGCTTTGTAGTCTTGAGCGGCGCGTTCGACGATTTGGTCTTTGGTGCCGCTGGTTTTGGCGATGGAGTCTTGTTGTTCGAGTTCGAGTTGTTTGTCGGCATCGCGAATGTTTTTGCGGAATCCGCCTTCTTCTTCGTTGTCGTAGCCACCGCCTGAGATTGTGGAGGCGGCGAGCATGTTGCGGACGCGGACTTGGAGAGCCCCGTCGGTGGGGTCCATGCGGCAGGCGAGGTCACCAGCGATGGCGGCGAGTTGGAAAACATTGGCTGCGTCAAAGGCATCCAAGAGCTTGACGAACATGTCTTTCTTGGCTTTGGGATCGTTTTGGGCGAGGGTCAGGGCGTGTTCGCCGATGAGTTGGGTGGGTTCTGTGAGTTGAAGTTTCCCGGCAGCTTGGGCGGCTTTGATGGCGGTGGATACATCCAT
Organism: Phycisphaerales bacterium; assembly: GCA_026982035.1. Taxonomy (GTDB): domain Bacteria; phylum Planctomycetota; class Phycisphaerae; order Phycisphaerales; family UBA1924; genus UBA1924. The sequence continues at coordinate 1,108 of JALSHW010000195.1, forward strand.
TCTCCTCAGGCCAAAGTCGAGAAGGGCGTTGATGTATTTGCCGATGTCCCCTTTGGAGGCGATGGCGGATTTGGTGGATTTGCTGACGCCTTTTTTCGGATTCTCAACGCTGTAGACCTCTGCGGAGCGGAGGTAGGCCTTGAGGGATTCCATATTTCCGGGGTCACGGCGGATGCCGTTGAGCCAGAGTTGCATGGCGTATTCGTAGTTTTCCGAATCGTGTACGGTTCGGGCGTGTTTGAAGAAGGCCTCGGCCTTCTTTGGGTTGAAGTCGTCGGATGGGCCGGTGTCTTCATCCCCGTTGTTGTTTTTACCAAATAATGCCACGGGTTATCCAAGCTCCTGTGAAATCTGCCAATCGGTTTGTCAGGCAAGAGAGTGTATGCGTTTTGTACCGTCAAGGGTATCGGGTGGGGACACCGATCATTTGCTGGCCATACGATGGGTGGATGCCCATTGATCCAGCCAAACTGCGTATTGAGATGTATCCGACCAAGGTTCTTCGGACCAAGGGGAAGGAAGTCGAAATTAATGAGGAGACTCGGGCGGTGGCGGGTCGGATGGTGGAGTTGATGCGGGAGGCCGAGGGGATTGGGCTGGCGGCCCCGCAGGTGGGGCTGAGTTGGCGGCTGTTTGTGTGCCATGTGCCGGTGCATGAGGACGATCCGGTGGATGCAGAGATTCCATGTTCATCTGAGGAGTTTCAGGTATTTTTCAATCCTGAAATTGTCGAATTTTCCAAGGATATGGAGGGATATGACGAGGGGTGCTTGTCCCTGCCCGATCTGACGGGGGAGGTTCGACGGCCTACGACCGTTTTGATGCGGGCTTTGGATTTTGATGGGAATCCGGTTGAGTTGCGAGCAACGGGGCTGATGGCTCGGTGCTGGCAACATGAGATTGACCATTTGGATGGCATCATGATCTTGGACAAAATGACGCAAATGGCACGACTGAAAAACCGAGCGTTGATCAAATCGTTCAAGAATATGGCCAAGGGCTGAGTGGAGAGACGGATGAAAATAGTCTTTCTGGGCTCTGGGGCCTTTGGAGTGCCAACGCTTGAGCGGCTGGCGGCCGAGCATGAGATTGCGGGAATTGTGACCCAGCCCGACCGACGAGTTGGGCGTGGAAAAAATCTAATGGCGACGCCGATTGGGCAGTGGGCCAAAGAACATCTGCCGCATGTACCAATCGTCAAGCCAGAGAAGATCAATACGGATGAAGCCCGGAAAACCATTCGGGGGTGGGAAGCCGATGCTTGGGTGGTGATTGCCTATGGGCAGTATTTAGGGTCAAAGTTGATTGCGGATCGGTTTGCGATCAATCTGCACGGGAGCCGGCTGCCGAGGTGGCGTGGGGCTGCACCAATCAATGCGGCGATTGTGGCGGGGGATTCGATCACGGGCAACAGTGTCATCACGATTGCCAAGGAGATGGATGCGGGCTTTGTGCTTGGACAATCGGAGCGGCTCATCGAGCCAACCATGACAGCAAGTGAGTTGCACAACGCCCTGTCGCTTGATGGACCCGATTTGG
>JALSHW010000196.1 GCA_026982035.1 Phycisphaerales bacterium
TGGCGGGGGCGATGAGCTTTCATTGGGTGATGCAGGCGATTGGTGATGTGATGCGGAAGGAGGGTGATGCGTTGAGGGCTGATGGGATGGTGACTGGGCCGATTCATAAGTTGGCGTGGTCGATGGCGGGGAAGAAATGGCCTGGGCATACCGAGTTGATTGCCAAGGTGCTTGGAGAGCGGCGGTTTGCGATGATGTTTGTGGGGGACAAGTTGCGGGTGGTTTTGGCGACGGTGCATATTGCGCTCAATGACATTCGGGATGTGTTGACGATTGGGAAGGTGCATACGGCGATTGATCTTGGGCATCAGGCGTGTTTGGATTTGGGGATTAAGAGGCCTCGGATTGCGGTGTGTGGGTTGAATCCTCATGCAGGGGAGGATGGGTTGATGGGTGATGAGGAGGGGCGGTTGATTAAGCCGGCGATTGATTTGGCCAAGGGGACGGGGATGATTGTTGAGGGGCCGTTTCCGGCGGATACGATTTACCGGCCTGCGATGGAGGGGAAGTATGATTTGGTGGTGGCGATGTATCATGATCAGGGGTTGATTCCGATCAAGTTGCTTGAGCGGGATTTGGCGGTGAATGTGACTTTGGGGCTTGGGGGTGTGGTTCGGACATCGCCTGATCATGGGACGGCGTTTGATATTGCGGGTCAGGGGATTGCTGATGCGGGGTCGATGGGTCATGCGATTGATTTGGCGGTGAAGTTGTGTCGGTCGCGGGTTGGGGAGGTTTCTTGAGGCCTGTTTTGTGGGCTAAGTTTCTTGGGTTTTGGGGATCGGTTTGACAATCGGTTCAGATCTGGTACCATCGGTGACTATGAAACTTCATTACTGACATCACGACTTGTCACAGATTGACTATGCAGTGAACGATCCCGCTTCTATCTATCAGCGGTGAGCGTTGGTACTTGAGTTTCAGCCACACGATTTATTTGGATATTGAAGATGACAGAAGTCCACGAACCAACTTCGGTCGATCGGTCCGCCGATTTGCCAACAACACCAACCAGCACGCCAGAGCCCGACGGCGGAGATTCTGGTGCGCTTCGGGAGATGTTGACGATTGCGATTCCGTCGGTGGCGACGATGACTTCGTATACGATCATGGCTTTTGTTGATAAGTTTATGGTCAAGGATATTGGGGAAGACCCGGTGTACATCGCTGCGCAGTCCAATGGGTCGATGTTTGTGTGGATGTTTATGGCGTATGTGTTGGGGATGAATGGGGTGATCAACTCGTTTGTGTCGCAGAATCTTGGGGCGAAGAAGGCCGAGCGTGGGGCGGCGTATGCGTGGAATGGGTTGTGGGTGGGGTTGTTGTATTTTGTTGTTTTGATGGTGCCGATGTTTTGGTTGATTCCGGGGTTGTTTTCGCAAGGGTGGATGTTTGGGGGGAATGTGCAGATGGCGGGGCTGACTTCGGATTATGCGCAGGTGGTGTTGTTGGGTGGAATATTTGTGATTTCGGCGAGGTCGTTGCACCATTATTTTTATGGGATGCACCGGGCCAGCGTGGTGTTGGTGTCGGCGGTTGTTGGGAATCTGACGAATGTTTTTGTGAACTTGCTTTTGATCTTTGGTGAGGCGGGGATGCCTGTTCCTGCCAATGAGTTTGGGACTTATGTGATTGGGCCGATCAGTGAGCCGATTGCGGCTTTGGCGGGGGTTCTTGGGATTGAGGCGATGGGGATCACTGGGGCGGCGATTGGAACGGTGGCGGGCAGCGCGATGGAGTTTTTGATTCCGTTTCTTTTGTTTGTCAGTCCAAAGTACGCCCGGCTCTTTGGGACGCGCAAGGCGTGGAAGGCGAGTGCTCGGTGTATTAAAAATTTGTTCAAGGTCGGGGCGGCGCCTGGGTTTATGTTTCTCAATGAGATGGTGTGCTGGACGATCCTTTTGGTGTGGCTTGTGCCTCGGGGCGGGGCGGCGATGGGGGATGATCCGGTGCTGCACAACACGGTGGGGTGGATCGCGCTTCAATATATGCACTTGAGCTTTATGCCTGCGTTGGGGATTTCGATTGCGACCCAGGCGATGGTGGGGAAGGCGATGGGGCGGGGGAGGCCTGATATTGCACTTGCTCGGACGATGCTTGCGCTCAAGATTACGCTTGGGTATATGGGGTTGTGCGCGTTGTGTTTTGTGGTGTTTCCTGAGGAGTTGTTGAACTTGCTTATCAACGAGGGGACGCCGTCGGATGTGAAGGCTCAATTGATTGAGATTGGTATTCCGATTATGTTTGCTGCGGCGGTGTTTCAGGTTTTTGATGCGGTGGCCATTACGCTGGTTGGTGCGTTGCGTGGTGCTGGTGATACGGTGTGGCCTGGGGTGGTGACGGTTATTTTGTCGTGGGTGTGTATTCCTGGGGGTGGGTGGTTGTTGATTGTGGTGATGCCTGGGTGGGGTTCGATTGGGCCTTGGATTGGGGCGTCTTTGTATATCATCGGGCTTGGGATTGCGCTTGGTTTTCGGTTTTGGGGTGGGAAGTGGAAGACGATGACGCTGGTGGATGGTGGTGGTGGGCCTGATTTGGATCCTTTTGATGATGTTTTGCCGGATCCGACCCTGACAGGCGGCTAACTGGTTTGGGTTTGGATGGTTGCGTTTGT
>JALSHW010000197.1 GCA_026982035.1 Phycisphaerales bacterium
GAATCGGGGATTCCTCGGCGAATTTCATCGAGGCCATGACTTGCTCTTTGATTTCTGATTGCATGTCTTTCCAGGCGTCTTCGGTGATGTGGCCGGCAGCGAGCAGGTCGCTCAGAAGCTTGGCGATTGAGTCTTTGTCTTTGAACGCATCAACTTCGTCCTTTGTCCGGTATTTTTGAGGGTCGGACATCGAGTGGCCTTGGTAGCGGTAGGTTTTGAGATCAACAAATCCAGGCCTGGAGTTCTCTCGGCATTGGTCGGCGAAGGGTTTGAACTCGTTGTACAGATGACAAATATCGAGCCCGTCGATTTGGATGGAGTTGATGCCATAGGACTGGCCGCGTGAGATCAGGTTCTCGGCGTTGGCGGTGTGGCGGTGGATGGCCGTGCCCATGGAGTAGCCGTTGTTTTCGATGATGAAGATCACCGGAATGTCATGGACCGACGAGTAGTTGAGCACTTCGTGGAAGGCCCCTTGGTCAATCGCTCCATCGCCAAGATACGCCAGCGAGATTTTTTTCTTGCCTTCGCCCATGACTTCGTACTTGTATTTTTCAGCAAAGGCAAACCCGGCTCCCAGTGGTGTTTGGGCCGACACGATGCCGTGGCCGCCGAACATCCAGTTGGGTTTGTCGAACATGTGCATCGAGCCGCCCTTGCCCTTGGCACAGCCATGAACTTTGCCAAACATCTCGGCCATGCACGCTTCGGGGGTCATGCCTCGAGCCAGGGCGTGTCCATGATCGCGGTAGGCCGTGACGATGGGGTCGTCTTGGTTGATCGCGGCGATGGTTCCGACGCAGCACGCTTCTTGCCCGGAATAGATATGGCAGAACCCGCCGATCTTGGCTTGCTGGTAGGCCTGCATGGTGCGGTTCTCGAACTCGCGGATGAGTTGCATCTGGCGGAGCCATTCGAGCATCATGGCCGGGGTGATCTCATTGTTTTGAGTGTTCACAGATGACACCGCTTTCGAGTCTTTATTTTGGGTTGCTGGCATGCGTTTGCTCATAATCTGGTCGACCTCTCGATATCCAGGTGGTCGATGTGCTGTGTGTGTCCCGACTTACGCTTGAGAACACCCGCATGGCGACCAAGCAAATATCGGTCGTTTTGGGGTCCTGTTTGAGTCCGTCCAAGGTGATCGCGCTGATCCCAAAGGCCGATTCGTACATTGTAGGGGTATCCCGGCCTCCGTGCCGACCAAATGAGGCCAGAATTGGCTCTCAGCGATCCAAAATAGCACGGATAAACCGTTCGAGGGCCTGGGTATCAGGGTCATTGAGCATGCCCAACTCCTTATTGATGGCCGCGTGATCCTTGGTCGGTGGCCCACTGGGCTTTGTGTTCAATGCGGGATTTATCACCGATCGTCCAGCCGCCGCCATGAATAAAGAGCAGGATTGAGCGGGGCGAGTCTGAGACAGCACCCGGCTGATACACATCCAGCGAGGTCAGGGCTTTGCGAGTCCAAGGCCGACGGGCATAACGGATGTCTCTGGTGATCCGCATCTCATCTTGGGCGCTCGCCACCGACTCGGCTGGACGGACTTCTGTGGAGACGGCGGGCTGGGCAGAGAATACCGAAAACGCGATGAGGAGATGGATGAGCATGATGAGTTCCTTTTGAAGTCCAACGCGGGCGGGGCCTGTGTATTGCTTCTATGGTACCACATGCGAGGCGTTCTATGAAAGGCATTCCATGAAGGGCTGGGCGACATTTTCAGAATGCGAAAAATACCGCTACACCCTCGGAAGACGCTGGGACACCGGCGGACAACGGGTGTGCTTTTGTTTGCTCAACCCATCCACAGCCGACGCCACCAAACTCGACCCAACACTCACGCGATGCCATCGCTACGCCGTCCGCTGGGGATTCATGGCCATGGATGTGGTCAATATCTTCGGACTCCGATCAACCGATCCCAAAGGATTGAAACTCGTCGATGATCCCGTCGGCGTAGACAACGACCACCACATCGCCCGGCTTGCCAAAGGAGCCGACCTGGTCATCGTTGGATGGGGCACCCACGGCGCAATGAACAATCGGCACTCAGAAGTGCTGGAGGTACTCAAATCCGTATGCGAGCCCCATTGCCTGGCGGTCACCAAACACGGGTTCCCGAAGCATCCACTGTATCTGCGAGCAGATTTAGAGCCAAAGGTTTTTGGAGTCGATGGCATAGAATAACGCATGAAAAAAACAACGGTGCAACGATTCTTTGAAGTGGTGCATGTCGTCGCCCTCAGCGCATGGTTCGGGGCAGTCGGTATGTCGGGGATCGTCGCCGCCACAGTCTTCCCGATCATGGGACGCATGAAGCCAACCCTCGGTGCCTACGCCGAGTATGACGGAGATCACGCACTCCTCGCCGGCGGGCTCATCGCAGGCCGGGTCTTTCTGATTGTCGATACGGTGCAGTTCATCGCTGGCGGCATCGCCCTGGCATCGTTTGTCACCATGATCATGGCCGGGTATTCGATCAACACGGTCGGACGGCTGATTCGGTCGGTCGCCTTCTTGATGACGATGGGACTGTTGAGTTGGTACTTATTTGTACTCGGCCCCGTGATGGCCGGGGATCTTCGGAACTACTG
>JALSHW010000198.1 GCA_026982035.1 Phycisphaerales bacterium
CCGGCTCGGCGGACGATGATGGTTTTGGTTTCGATGGCTGATCCGGGGCTGGCGATTGGGCCTACGCATCGGGTGCTTGGGGGGATGGAAGCGTATTCGATTGATGCGTTCAAGGTTGCGTCGGCGGGGCTTTTGAATATTGAGCCGATTGATAATGATCCGCAGACTTTTTTGGCGCAGATGGAGGTTTTGGCCGAGCGTGAGAAGACGAATGTGTTTGGGATTTTTGATTATGATACGGGGCTGTGCTTTGGGGCTTGGCCTGCGTTTGAGGACCCGCTTGAGGATCAGTTTCCGGAAAAATCTGAGGCGTGGCGGAAGTTGGATGTGGCGATTATTCAGCATTTGATTGTGGATGAGATTTGTTCGCCTGAGTTGAATAATGGGGAGGCGGTGAAGTGGGCGTTTCCGCATTCGATTGATGAGGTTTTGGCGATTGGGCGGGGGGATGAGACGGGGAGTTCGATTGCTGGTGGTGGGAAGGCGCAGGTGGCGATTATTGTTCGGCCTACGCCGCTGGAGGCGGTGCGGGATGTATCGAGGGCTGGGGAGTTGATGCCTCAGAAGTCGACATTCTTTTATCCGAAGTTGGGGACGGGGTTTTGGTTGAATCCGTTGGGGTGAGAAGGGATTGGGCACTGGCCATTCGCCACTAGGGAATCCACTACCACAGCACAAGCATGGCCAATCGAGTAGTTCCGGAGACAATACGATGCAGATATATGACCAACCAGTCCGCGTATTACTCACAAATATGATCAATGAGTACAAAGATTCAGGCCGAAACCGATTCGGTTCGAGTGATGCGATTGGATGGTTTGCAAAGAAGTATCCAAAAATTAAAGAGGGGACAATTCGGGCACATTTGCGTCGATTTTCTACGAACGATCCAAACCGTTTGCACTACGACAATAAGCCAGGTGAAGGTTTATTGTTTAAATTGGGGCCCAGTGATTACAGAATGTACGATCCTGAAAATGACCCGCCTGAGATTCTTTCTGCTGACCCAATAAGCGAATCTGAGTTCGTTGATACTGATCAACAGGTAGCTGAATTTTCTTCTGAGTTTGCATACGAACGAGATTTACAGAACTATCTTGCGAAAAACTTACATGCGATTGAAGATGGGCTACGCCTTTGGAAAGATGAAGACGAGACCATCAACGGCATCGAGTTTGATGTTGGTGGTCGCCGTATCGACATTCTTGCAGTTGACAAGAAGAAAAACCTTGTCGTAATCGAACTCAAGTTATCCAAAGGTTATGACCGCGTCGTTGGTCAACTTGCGCGGTACATGGCCTGGATTGAAAAACACCAAGCGTTGGATGGTCAGCGTGTTCGAGGTGTGATCATCGCGAGAGCAATCACCGACGATCTCAAACTTGCAACGAGCATGATTCATGATGTAGAACTATTCGAATATGCGTTGTCTGTAGAACTCAAACGACTTGATTAGAACCTGTCCCCGACTGCGCCCAAGAGGGCGAGTCGGGGCACCCGTTTGTTTTTTAGGAGAAGAAAGACCCCCTCCGACCTCGAAGACTCGGCCACCTCCCCCGGAGGCCCGGGGGAGGAGGTTAAGAAAGTGCGGGGGAGGTGGGTGGTTAGTTTTTGGTGTCTTTGTCGCGATTTCGTTGTGCTATGCAATCTTCGGCGGTGCGTTCGATGGTGTTGACTACGCCTTGGAGGTTGCTGTAGACATCGCGGGCGTGGATGCGGAGGACTGTGAGGCCTTGGGATTGCATCCATTGGTCGCGGCGGTTGTCGTGTTTGAGTTGGTCGGCTTGGTGTTGGTTGCCGTCGACTTCGACGACGAGGCGTGGGGCGTGGCAGTAGAAGTCGGCGATGTATGGGCCGAGTGGGTGCTGTTTGCGGAAGTGGAGGTTGTTGAGTTTCTTTCCTTTGAGGACTGACCAGAGCTTTCGTTCGGGTGGAGAGAGTTCTCGGCGGAGTTGCTTGGCTTGCTTTGATGCTCTTGTCGTGGGTTCTGTTTGTGAACGGAAAGACTTCGGGTCAGGCATAAGCGATCTTACCTCCTCCCCCACGCTTGTGGGGGAGGTGCCCGAAGGGCGGAGGGGGTCTTTCTGGTTTTTGGATGATGATAAGAGAAGAAAGACCCCCTCCGTCGCTGCGCGACACCTCCCCCGGAAGCCCGGGGGAGGAGGAAGACACTACTGCGCCGAAGCGGCGAGTAGTGGCACCCCACGATCAAAGACCCGAAGGTGGATAAGAATCCACCGACAGGGCACCCGGATAAGAGAAAAGGGTTAGAAGTCGTATTTTTTGGCGTAGGGGGAGTCGGAGTCTTGGGTCCAGCCTCGGGTTCTTTTTGGGGCGTCGATGAGGGTGCCGTCGAGGGTGTGGACGGTCATTTGGGCACCGTGGGCGCGGAGGTGGGCGAGTTGTCTTGAGCCGATTTTGGTGCGGAGGGTGACGGATTGGTCGGTGTAGTCTCTTGCGGTGACTTTGGTTCGGTTTTCGATGGTGTGGATTGTTTTGGAGTCTGATAAGGGGATGGTGATGTCGAGTTCTTGGAGGTCGCCTATTGAGTGGGCTTTGACTCGTTTGATGAGTTCTTCTTGGCCTAG
>JALSHW010000199.1 GCA_026982035.1 Phycisphaerales bacterium
TGGACCAGGCATGGGCGTGAAGTTTGAACTGATGCGTTGGACCGAGCTTGCAAATCCAGATGCCAATGCTCGATGAGGCGATAACTCCAAAGCCAATCCCAAGGATCACAGCAAGAAAAGACCAAGGCGATTCTTCACCGCCCGAAGCCACTTGCGCCCCAATTGCAAAGACCAACAGCACACCCGCCCAGATCAGCCGTTGGGTATTGAGCAAACGACGGTAATTGGTTTCGACGGTTTCTCTGAGATTTTGACGGCATTCCGATGCTCTGTTCCAGATGGAGCCGCATTCAGGGCATTGGGTGTCGAGGGTTGGGGGGATGGAGTAGCCGCAGGTGTGGCAAGGGGTGAGGGCAGAGGTGGGTTGGTCTTCGTTTTGTGAGGGCACGACGAATGTACGATCGGCGAGGTGTTGGGTTCGGCTCTATATTTGGCGGCTGATGGAAAGTTCCTGAGTCGAAGAATTTCCATAAAAAACGGATGCCCCTTTCGGAGCATCCGGTCACGATTTTGTGCATGGTTATTTAGCGGCGACGGCGCGTGCCGATGAGGCCTCCGAGTCCGAGTAAGGCGAGGGAACCTGGTGAAGGCACTAGGTAGGTGCCGAACGGGACGGCCGCGGCAATTTCTGATTCGTTCATGCCATCAAGGGTGTTGTTCCCTGGGATGAACCAGTTGCCCGGTGTCCAGGTCGCTCCATCAGGGCCGGTGCCGTCCATGCGGTAGAGGTAGGAATCGAGGTATGCGTCGGAAGTGTCTTCCTGCCATACTTGGTCAATCACAACGGCCGATGCGTTGGCGATTTGGAATCCATCGTCACCATTGCCGGTGACATTGCCAATTTCGAAGACATTTGCAAAGTCTCCGCTGTTGCCAAAGATGGCAACAAAGTCTACTAAATCGCTCGTCGTTGTGAGATATACGAATGAATCGGTGATGATGCCGAGGCCGCTGAGATCACTCGCTGAACCGAACGGATTGCCGTTGCTGGACCTCAATAAGTTATAGCCCGCGAAATCGACGGTTCCGTCGATATACAGTTCAATGACTTTCGGGTCACCACCTGGGAGGGTTCCATCAAGAATCCCGGTGATAATGACCTCGGCCGATGTGGTTCCTGCGAGCGTAGCAAGTACGCCCATGCAAGTTGCTGTTTTCATAATTCTCTCCAATTCTCTTTCTCATTGTTGGTCCCATCAACACTGATGAGGCCGTTTCTTTCAGTGTCCCCATTCACTACCCCCATTGCGAGTATGGTTTCTCTCAGATCATGCGGCGACGGGATTGGGCACTTCAGGGCCCTATACTAACGGAATATGGGACTCAGATACCTGACTTATTGCTTGAACTGGATTAAAAAATCATGCTTGATGCCGAGAATCGGCTTCAATCTTGCCCATTGGGCTCTAATTTCGTGCTATCCTGTCCTCCAACGACGCTAAAACGCCTGCAAATACGCAGTTTTCACCGCCAAGGAGGGTGGGATGGCCGCCAAGAAATCGAGCAAACGAACCAAAGCCAACGCCGAGTCCATGGCGACCAAACAACGGGACATCTCCGTTTCTGAGTTTTTCGCTAAGAACAGGCACCTGCTGGGTTTCGACAACCCACGCAAAGCCCTGCTCACCACGGTCAAAGAAGCGGTCGACAATTCGCTTGATGCGTGTGAAGAAGCGTCGATCCTGCCTTCGATTGAGGTTAAGATCGAGGAGATTACGGCTCCGCCATCGGTGGCTAAACCTGGTCGGTATCGGGTGACGATCACGGACAATGGGCCTGGGATTGTGCGGAAGCAGGTGGAAAATATCTTCGGGCGACTCCTCTACGGCTCAAAGTTCCATCGTCTCAAAATGTCGCGTGGACAGCAAGGGATCGGCATCTCCGCCGCCGGGATGTACGGGCTCATGACCACGGGTAAAGCCATGGTCATCACGACCCGTCCGAAGAAAAACAAACCCGCACACCATCTCGAACTGGCGATGGACACCACCAAGAACAAACCCGAAGTGACGATCGATATTGAAACCGATGACTTCCCAGAAGGCACCGGGACACGGGTCGCTATCGAGATGGAGGCCAAGTTTTTCCGAGGTAAAGGATCCGTCGAGACCTATTTGGAGCAAACCGCGATTTCGAATCCGCATTGTGAGATTACTTTCATTCCGCCTGAGAAGGCCGGGGAGAATCCTGATCTTGCCGAAGCAAGTGATGAAGTCCAAGCCGACGACCAAGGTGTCGTTCGGACGACCGAGTTCAGCGATCGGATTGTGTATCCGAGAACAGTTGATGAGCTTCCACCTGAGACCGAGGAGATCAAGCCACATCCATATGGGGTTGAGCTTGGGACATTCCTGACGATGCTCAACAAGACCGAAGAGAAGCAGTTGTCGGGATTTTTCCGAAAGGAGTTTTGCCGGGTGCCTCCATCGGCGGTCAAGGATTTGACGGCGGCCGCATCGGTCAAAGGGAAATCGTACTCTGGATCGACCTGGATCAAAACAATCGAGTCGGGTGATGGAGAGAAGATTTACACCGCGTTGCAGAATGCCAAACTTCGGTCGCCTCCGACTGATTGTCTGAGCCCTAT
>JALSHW010000200.1 GCA_026982035.1 Phycisphaerales bacterium
TTCAGCGTATCGCCAATCGCCTGCTCCGGGCTCATGTAGTGCAGCGTTCCAATCATCTGCCCGACATTGGTCTGCATCGTCGCGCCGGTCGTATCGGCATCGGTTGCACGGGCAACCCCAAAGTCCAATACCTTTGGCTCGCCCTCGTCACTGACCAACACATTGGCTGGCTTGAGATCACGATGGATCACCCCCTTCGAATGCGCATGTTGAATCGCATCACACAACTTGACAAACAACTCCAACCGGTCCCGCGTGCTCAATTCCTTGTTCTTGACATAGTCCCCCAACTCCTCACCGGCCACATACTCCATCGCAAAATAAGGCGACCCAGATTCAGGATCAATCCCCGCTTCATGAATCTGCGCAATATTGGGATGGTGCAACCGCCCCAGAATCTCGGCTTCAAGATCAAACCGCCGAATCGACTTGGACGACAACACCCCAGGCCGAATCAACTTGAGCGCAACGAGCCGCTGTGGCTTATCCTGACGAGCCCGATACACCGCCCCCATCCCACCAACCCCAAGCACCTTCTCAATCGTGTACTTCCCAATCACCGTCTCAGGCGGAAGCGTCGGCACATCGTGCTCATACTCCACATAATCCGGAATCGTCACATCATCACACGACGAATACACCGCCGAATCGGCCATCGTTGCCATCGTCTCACGAGGGTCTTTGGGCTTTGGCTTTGGCCTTGGCTTTGATGATTCGGGGTCCCGCTCGTCCATAGTGCCAGTATACACGCCCAGACACCAAATCGGCCACAAAACCATCAATACACAGTCAGAACTCGGTCTTCAAAGCAATATCGATCAAGCAATCCCAACCGACGCAATCGTCGTGTCATCCCGCAAATCATCAGACTCTGCAAACTCCAGCACTCCTGCAAGCAACTTAGCCACATCGTCTTCATGTGTCGAGCATCCCGCAAGCAACGCTCCCGCCCGATGGAGTCCATACTCCTCATCAGATCCAGGCGAAGTCTGCTCCACAATCCCATCAGAAAACACCACCATCCGCTCATCGGGCTCAAGCCGAAACGACTCGGTCGTAAACTCAAGATCAGGATCAATCCCCACAACCATTCCCCCCTCAAACTCAGGCCTTGTCGCATTGGCATTCCCCTTCGTCACCAACCAATGCCCATGTCCAGCATCCACAAATTCAACCTCGGCCCCACCCAGATCAGAATCCTTCGTAATCACCCCAATCCACATCGTCACAAACTGTCCAGTCGAGCGGTTGGCAATATGCCGATTCAACTTGGTCATCACCGTTCCAAGGTCCGTCGTCTGTTCAAACATCGCATGAATGTAGCTCTGCGTCGTCGCCATCATGATCGCCGCCCCGGCCCCCTTTCCCGAGACATCCCCCAAAAACGCACACACCCGGCCATCACTCAATTCCACCACCCCAAATAAATCACCCGCCACCATCCGACCAGGACGCATCAGCATCGAATACGACACCCCCCCAACAACCCCATTGGCCGGCGGCAACAACAACCGCTGCGCATCGGCGGCCGCATCCAAATCGTACTGCATCGCATGCTGCTCGATTTCCAATTCCTTACTCCGAAGATTCGAAGCCGTCAATCCAAGCAATCGACCAACCGCAAGCCCAAAGGCCGACGCATCATGCTTGACCGTACTCTCAGACCCACGAGCATCCAGATACACATATCCAATCGCCGCATCCTCAACCATCACAGGCACACACAACGCCGAATGAATATCAAGCTCAGCAATACTCTGTCCATAATCCACCGTCGTCCCAGACCCCGCAAGCCGAACAACTTCCCCCTCAGAAGCCGACTCAAGCAACGATCGACTAAAGTTGACCGCCGTCACTTCATCAAACGGATTCGTACTCTGAAATGCAACCGTTTCGTACTGGCCTTTGGTTTCCAGTGGCACCAAAAACGCAGCGCGAGAGTACCCCGTCGATTCAACCATCGCATGCAACGCACTTTGAGCGGCTTCCTCCAAATCTTTGGAACTGTGAATCTTGTCCGCACACTCAAGCAACACCGCCAGCCGATGACTCGCCAAATTCGCCAACGGCTCAGCACGCACCCGCTCAACCAAACCCGCACTTTCGTCTGAGTCAGCCATCGTATTGATCAGCGTCGAATCTGTTGCATTGGTCTTCCCCGCACCCGTATTGACCCGGAACACCCAACACCCCAACCGAAGCACATCCCCATGATTGATCGGCGTGGCAAAGTCAGGACGCAACTTCGTCCCATTGAGCAGCGTCCCGTTCCGAGACCCAAGATCAGTCGCCGACCACACGCCCTTATCTTGCGAAACCTGAAGATGCCGGCGAGAAATCGAAGCATCCGGGTCTTCCAATGGCATCTGGCAAGTCGAACTCCGACCAAACACCATGGCCTGACCATCAACAAACTCAATTGGGTCAATCTTGACAGGGCCCTTGGCAAGCACCAGTCTCATGCCATTTGATCTTGATTCAGTCACAGGTTTCTCCAGCCCGCTCCCTACAGAGTTTTTAAGAAAAAAAGCGGGTGAACGGACTCGAACCGTCAACATTCAGCTTGGAAGGGC
>JALSHW010000201.1 GCA_026982035.1 Phycisphaerales bacterium
GGAAGATTTGTGGGATTGGTCTTAGGTCATGTCTGACGGCTCGGCGAGCCGGGCCACCACAGATCGTCATTTTGGAGCCATCAGACACGGCCTAGTATTGGGGCCCGGCTTGGTGGGTTTTGTGATGCTTACTGATGCCGATTTGAACGCTTGTTTTCACTGTGATGTGAGGAGATTTTCAGATGTCGAATCAGCCCGTTATTGTTGCCGCTCGTCGGACGCCTGTTGGGAAATTTTTTGGGTCGTTGTCGAAGGTGGCTTCGCCTGTGATTGGGGGGTTTGCGATTGAGGCGGCTTTGGCTGATGCTCCTGGGGCGGCGGAGTGTGTTGATGAGTGCATTATGGGGTGTGTGTTGCAGGCGGGGCTTGGGCAGAATCCGGCCCGGCAAGCGGGGCTCAAGGCGGGGTTGCCAAATACGCTGAGTGCCAAGACGATTAATAAGGTGTGTGGGTCGGGGCTTGAAGCGGTGATGATGGCGGCGCAGTCGATTAAGGCCGGGGATAATGAATGTGTTGTGGCGGGGGGGATGGAGAATATGACGGGGGCTCCACACTTTGCTCATATTCGCAGCGGCGTCAAGTATGGACCTGGGACGATGGAAGATCACATGGCGTTTGATGGGTTGCGTTGTGCTTTTGAGGGGTGGCCTATGGGGAATGCGGCCGAGCATACGGCGGGGGAGTGTGGGATTTCGCGTGAAGATCAAGATCGGTTTGCAGCGCAGTCGCATCAACGGGCGGCGGCGGCGTGGGAAGCGGGGCACTTTGACGGGGAGGTTGTGAAGTTGACTGGGGAGCAGATTGGGAATCGGCGCAAGCCTGGAGCCGACGGTGGGATTCAGATTGATGAAGGGATTCGGGGAGACTCGACGGTTGAAGGACTTGGGAAACTTCGGGCGGCGTTTACCAAGGATGGCACAGTGACAGCAGGGAACGCTTCGCAGATTTCTGATGGTGGGGCGGCGACGGTGGTGATGAGTGAATCCAGGGCGTCGGAACTTGGGCTTTCGCCTTTGTGCAGCATTGTTTCGTATCACACTTCGGGGGTTGATCCGAAGGATATTTTTACGGCTCCGATTGAAGGGGTGAAGGGGGCTTTGGATAAAGCGGGGTGGTCGATTGGTGATGTGGATTTGTTTGAGATCAATGAAGCGTTTGCGGCCCAGTTGTTGTGCAATGTGCGGGGGCTTGGGATTGATGAAACGAAGTTGAATGTGTGTGGAGGCGGGATTGCGATTGGGCATCCGATTGGGGGGTCTGGGGCTCGGGTGTTGGTGACTTTGATTCATCAGTTGAAGAGGACTGGTGGGAAGAAGGGTGTGGTGGCGTTGTGCTTGGGTGGGGGGAATGCGGTGGCGATGTGTGTGGAGATGATGTAGGAAGAAGGGACTGGGCACTAGCCACTGGCCACTGGTGAAGAGAAGACACTACTGCGCCAAGAGGCGAGTAGTGGCACCCGGAGGGGAGGGAATTTGAGGGGGTTGTGGGGCTATGATTCTGTCCTGTTTTGGGTGCTTTTTGCCCTTGGTTGAACACTGAATGTAAGGGATTGATATGCCGACTTCTACTGCTGCTGATACTCATGTGACGCTTCCTGCTGATACGAATCAGGCGTTGGGGATTGCTCAATATGCGATTGATTTTTTGAGTGATGATCCGGCCAAGCGGGGGGAGCCGTCGGAGGCGGTGTTGACACGGGCGAATTTGTTTTTTACGGATGCGGTGATTTGTGGGTTGTCGGCTCTTGCGCTCAAGACGAATGCTCCGACTATTTTGAGAGACGAAGCGTTGCAGTATCCGGTGACGGATGCGACGCATCGGTTGGGCAAGGCGGTCAGGCGGGGGGCGACGGTGTTTGGGTCTGATGTGCAGGTGCAGCCGGAGAAGGCGATTTTGGCCAACTGTGCGGCGGTGCGGGAGTGGGATTCCAATGGGACGAACTTTGGGTTCAATCCTCGGCTTGGAAATGTGGCGGGGGAGTTTGGGCATAATGATTTTTATGGGGTGTGTATTGCGGCGGCGCAGATGACCGAGGCCGACGGGGCGCATGCGCTCAAGGCGATGGTGTGCTTGGATGAGATTCGGGGGCGGCTGTCGGAAGTGTTTTCGTTGAAGACTTATAAGGTTGACCATGTGGTGCATGGGGCGATTGGGTCGGCGGCGGTGTTTGGGGCGATGTTGGGGGCGACGGCCGAGCAGATTGAATCGGCGATTGGTATGGTTGTGGCTCACTACATTCCGTTCCGTGCGATTCGGGCGGGGAAGCAGTTGTCGGATTCGAAGGGGGCGAGTGCGGCGATTTCGACTGAGGTGGCGATCATGGCGGTTCGGCGGTCGATGGCGGGGTTTATGGGGCCTCGGGATATTTTCCGGAATCCTGAGGCGATTTTTCGGATCTTTGAAGGGCCTGGACAGATGTTTGAAGCGGTGGGAACTGACAAGGCCAATACCAAGGACGCGGACGCTTCGCCATTTGAGTTGGTGCTGGCTTCTGGGGGGGATGACTTTGCGGTGATGGGGATGCACTTTAAGTTGGGTTTGTATGAGCATCAAAGTGCGGGGGCGTTGCAG